>NZ_KK211075.1:15239-87059 GCF_000620125.1 Clostridiisalibacter paucivorans DSM 22131
TCGTGTTTCAATTCCTCATAGGTAATGTATAAACCCATTGGGATGCAGCAACTATCCCAATGTACAAAAAATACCAATCACTTTTCTCTCTCTTATATCTATTCGACATAACAATAAAAATTCCTTCTAAATATAGTAACTTTCTTTAATGCAATAACTTTAATACAAAAAAACAAATTGTCGTCGACCTCCAGGGGTTTTTGCACTACTGTAGGTCGACGACAATTTGGTTTTTCTAATACAATATTTATATTCCATAAAAATCATAGACATTCAAAAGTAATTTTAAACATATATCCACATGATTTAAGATCTGCTGACAAAGTAAATGCCGATAAAATGTAAAATAGATTGCATTATGTAAACTTATTTGAGGGTAAAGTAAAACCCTTGTAATTATTGAATTTACAAGGGTTAAATATGGTGCACCCTGAGGGATTCGAACCCCCGACCAACTGATTCGAAGTCAGCGACTCTATCCAGCTGAGCTAAGGGTGCATAAATACCACATAATATTATATATTATTATAAATTAGATTGCAATATATACTTACAAATACTTTATCCTGTATCTTACCAAAATATACTAAATCCAATATTGTTTATAATTTTTTACCCATACAATTATACATAAGCAATCACTCATAAACAAATGATTTTATAGCAAATAATTTTTAGTGAAATAATGTATATGCTAATATAAAAAAGTTAACATCTCAAAAGCATTTAAACTATTTTGAGATGTTAACTCCTTATTTTAATTTAGGCAATGTATTTGCTCCATTGGGCATCAAATACGTTTTTAAATCTTTTCCCTTTTTATCATAGGTTATCTTTAATGCATCATCTAAATTGTCCACAACTGTAATATTGGCTGATTCTAAAAGTGCTTTGTCCATGTCTGATACTAGAATAAGATCAAATTTGTCTGCTGTTTCTGCAAAGAAATATCCGATATATTTAGCTATGGAATAATCTTCTCTCAAGGCCTTTTCTCTATCCAATACCGATGTATAGTTTCTAATCATGTCCTCAATAGGTTTATTGCCAAATCCCTCGGAACATTGACTAAGTATTATTATGGTACCTCCTTCTTTTACAGCTTCCTTGGCATTTATCAATGTCTTAGATGTCTGATATAAATTTATATCTTTAGGGTATCCTCCAGCAGTAGCTATGACCATATCTCCCTTTTCTTCAATCATTACTCCATCTTTCTTGTCTACTATTTCGCACCCTGCTTCATGGGCCTTAATATAATTACCTGCAACAGCATGAGCTATATTTCCGTTGCTATCCATGATGGCATTGAAAAGAAATGTTGGCCTAACAAAGCTAGTTGCTTCGAGCATATCTAAATGTATAGGATTCCCATCTATATTTCCACTCCTTACCAATGGATTGCTTCCACTGCCTAACTCTGGATTAAGAGATAGTGCATGGTTAGCCATAATAGTCTCGTATCCACAGATACCAGGAAGTACAGATTTCTTACCTCCCCCCCATCCAGCTAACAAGTGGAACACTATGGCACCAGTCAATACCACATGGTCACATTCCAGAGCCAATTTATTTACCATAACTGGAGTTCCATAACTAGTATCTCCTAGATGTACTAAACTATCTTTATCTGTCGATACATGGTCTATAACCTTAAATCTTTTGGCAAGTTCTTTTCCCAATAACACCTCATGTTCTTCTTTGGTTTGTTTTCTATGGGACCCTGTAGCCGATAAAAATATTATATCTTCATCATTTATGCCTCCATCATTTAACTCTTGAACCAAATATGGCAAATAAGCACTCATCTTCTGCCATGCCCTAGTGATATCAGAAATTACTATACATATCCGTTCTCCTGGTTTAACTAATTTCTTTAATCTTGCACTGGCAATTGGATTTTTCAGTGCATCTTTTATAATGTCTTCTTCACTGCTATTTCCATCTCCACCTTTACTCTTTATAACCCCTAAGAGGTTATCATCTGAAATAGATACATCTATTTTTTCTTTACCATACTTCATTTTTATAGTAGCCAAATTATCTCCCCCTTATTTAGTTTTAATGTTATCAATTATATGAATGTATATTAAATTTGTCAACTGCTTTTTTATACATTTTTCTGTATTTTTGAATAAATTAGAATTTTAAGAATTATAGAGTATTTAAGCGTATTTAGAATATAATACAACTTAATAAGGAAAGCAATCGCTTTCCCCTAGTTTGAATATTTTATTCATTGTCCTATATAATCGAATGAAATAATTTAATATACTAAAGACGATGACAGAAATTAGTAGTTATTAAGTATTATCCAGAGAGCTGATATTTGGTGAAAGTCAGTTAATGCTTATAGTGAATCTCATTCTCGAGTTGTAGGCTGAATTAATTATAGTAGGTCTTACCGCAAGATATGCGTTAATATCTCTAAGTGAAAGATTTTTGTTGCTAAAATTCTTTAATTTGGGTGGTACCGCGGATACTATATTCGTCCCTATATAATAGTCAGGGGCGTTTTTTTATTACAATTTTATTTTTAAGGGGGAATTAATTTGACAAATGTATTTCTTGCTTCTAGTCCAGTATTATTTGTATTGACAGGTATGCTTGTATTAAAAAAATCTGCTATGAAGGTAGCGCCAATTGCAATGATTTATACTGCACTATTGGGTTTAATGGCCTTCAATACTAATACCGATATTATTTATTCTTCATTTCAAAAGGGTATTCTAGATGGCATTAGAATCGTATGGCTTATATTTGCTGCATTTTCCATGCTCATAATGATGCAAAGCTCTGGAGCAATGGATAAAATCAAAGAAAGTATAGCAACGATAACCATGGATAAGAGAATCCATGTAATAATAATTGCACTAATGTTTGGTATTTTTTTAGAAGGAGTAGCTGGTGCTGGAACTCCTGCTGCTATAGCTGCCCCCTTCTTAATAGGACTTGGTTTTAATCCCATAACAGCAGCTACTGCTGCTTTAATGAGCAATAGTATTCCAGTTTCATGGGGTGGGGCTGGAGTTACTACAGTTATGGGTTCAGAGCCTGTTAGAGAATATATGTCTGTAATGGAAGCATCGGCAATGACTGGGCGTATACACATGATAGGTGCTTTTTTATTACCGTTTTTAATCGTGTTAGTTATATTTGGTAGAAAGGGATTCAAAGGACTATTCCCATTCCTATTATTCTCTGGTACCTTTATGGCAGGTACATTATTCATTTTTTCAAACTTTGTAAGTGCTGAAATAACAAGTATGTCCACTGGACTTATATCTATTTTAGCTTCTTTAATATTTCTAAAAATCAGTCCACCTCATACACCAGAAGAATTTTTGTACAACCCAGAATTCTCTTCAAAAAGTTCTTTACATCCATTGAAGGCATTTTCTCCATATTTAATTTTAATGGTACTTTTGCCCATTGTTAGATATTCTTTTAGTTTGTCTACATTGGCTAAATATGGATATACTGTATGGGTAGGACTAGTAATATTTATTTCAGCACTTTTAGGTGCCTCTATACTAAAGGTATCCTATAAAGAAATGAGCAGTTACTCTAAAACTGCCATCAAAAAAGTAATCCCTGCTTTAATAGCCATGTGTGGTCTGTTGGCTGTAAGTAATATTATGATTGGAACTGGTATGATGACCTTATTGGCATCAGCCTTGTCTTCTATCGCAGGTATGTTCTATCCCTTTATTGCAGTGGCAATAGGTTCATTGGGCTCATTCATGACTGGAACAGGACTAGGCTCAAATATTATGTTTGGTCCTATGCATATAGAGGCAGCCAAAACCTTGGGTCTAAATCCTGTAACCATATTTGCTAGCCAAAATGTAGGGGCAGCTTTAGGTAATATGATATGCCCCAACAATGTAGTAGCTGTTGCAACTACTGTTAGTATATTAGGAAAAGAAGGAACACTTATGAGAAAAGTATTGCCTTCATTCTTCACCATATTAATAGTTTACGGTTTAGTAGCATTGATCTACACCCATATAGTATTTGTCTAAATCTCATACCTCTTTATTGCTATTTATAAATAGTAATAAAGAGGTATTTATATTTCTACATTGTTATAGTACTCTAAAATATATTTATCTATTTTTTTACTGATTTTTAGAATAGTATCTTTATCCATATTGTTAGTTTCACTATCCTGTATCATTTTAACTAATTTTTTCATTTCATCTTTTTTATTCATTTTTTCATCCTCCCTCATACATGCTATATATAATTTTATATTATATATAGGCTTGTTGCAAATAATAAATGTATTCATATAGCAAATTACAATAATACCTAAAATTCGTTAAAGTATACCTATACAGGGAGTGAAAAATATGACTAAAGAAAATATTACAAACAACGATGCAATTGGTTCAAGGATACGAAATGAAAGAGAAAAACTGGGTCTTTCCCGGGAAGAATTTGCAGAAATAATAGGACTTTCAACCTACTATGTTGGCCAGCTTGAAAGAGGAGAAAGACAGATGAGTTTACCTGTTTTAATTAAAATATCTAATTGTTTACATATCTCTTTAGATTATATTGTATTCGGTGAGATTTTTAATGATAAAGAATCTATGAATGACAACTTCCACATATATGAATCTTGTTCGTGTAATAAAGACACGGAAATAAATGACCTGTTAAATAAATGTTCCAAAAAGGAATTGGAACTTTTTAAAAAACTTATAAAGACAATTATACCTTATATAAATAGAAAATAATTTTTTAGACTCTTTTCTTAAAAATAGAAAAGAGTCTTTTTATTTTTTATATTTTTGTTTAATATGCCTATAATATACTAATAATAATTAATGTCTGGAGGTATAAACTTGTTTAATAAGATATATAAACTTTTAAAATATTTTCAATTAAATTCATTAAATAATTATATACATAGTCCAAATATATCTGATACATCTAAAAAAAATATACCGAAGTCTATTGTCAATATCAAAAAACATCTAGAAAATGTCTTTTCAGATTGCCACGACTTTGTATTTAGAGAATTGACTCTGGGCCAAAATAATGAAATAAAAATCGCAATAGCATTCATAGATGGACTTGTAGATAAGCAGATATTAAATAGAGATATACTGAAACCATTAATGATTAATTCCCAAGACTTTAATATCCATTCCTTCAATAATTCTTTACCTGATATATTAAAAGATAATATACTCAACAACTACAATATAAAAAAAGTAGATAGCCTTGATGATACAATATCTTTTATACTTTCAGGAGAATCTATCATTTATATTGACGGTGAGAAATATGCCCTTATTGCTGAAACTTCAAACTATGAAATAAGAAATGTTGATGAACCAGATACAGAGGCCGTTGTTAGAGGACCAAGGGAAGGATTTGTAGAATCGTTAAAGGTAAATATTTCTCTAATTCGAAGAAAAATTAAAAACCCTAAACTAAAAGTAGAAAAAATAACTTTAGGTAAACAGACCAATACAGATGTATGCATATGTTATATTAATGGAATAGTTCATCAACATGTAGTTGAAACAGTAAAAAAAAGGTTATCTAAAATAAACATAGATGCCATACTAGAATCAGGATATATTGAAGAATTCATAGAAGATAGTCCCCTTTCTATCTTTCCCACTGTAGGAAATAGTGAAAAGCCTGATATAGTTGCTGCAAAAGTATTAGAGGGAAGGGTTGCTATATTATGTGATGGTACACCTTTTGTATTGACAGTGCCATATCTCTTTGTAGAAACAATGCAAGTCAGTGAAGACTACTATTCTA
This sequence comes from Clostridiisalibacter paucivorans DSM 22131, assembly GCF_000620125.1. Lineage (NCBI taxonomy): Bacteria > Bacillati > Bacillota > Tissierellia > Tissierellales > Thermohalobacteraceae > Clostridiisalibacter > Clostridiisalibacter paucivorans. The sequence goes on from NZ_KK211075.1 coordinate 21,027, forward strand.
GATCTATTTTTACATCCGCAGTAAGATTGCTTCGTGTTCTTTCATTGTTTATATCAACCTCACTGCCAGCATATTATGTAGCACTAATTGCATTCCACCCCAGCGTTATTCCCTTTAAACTACTATTAACCATATCTGCATCTAGAGAGGGCATACCTTTTTCCCCTTTTACAGAGGCTTTAGTTATGGGCATTGCTTTTGAACTTCTTCGCGAAGCAGGAGTCAGGATGCCTAGACCCATCGGTCAAGCAGTAAGTATCGTTGGGGCATTAGTTTTAGGTGATGCCGCTGTCAAGGCTGGTCTTGCCAGTACTCCTATGGTCATAGTGACTTCCATAACTGCAATCACCAGTTTTATCCTTCCCCCATTAGGTGGAGCCTTACCACTTATACGACTAATGCTATTATTGGGTGCCAACATTTTGGGGCTATTGGGTATACTGCTAGTATCTATAGTTATTTTCATACATGCATGTTCATTGTACTCCTTTGGAGTCCCTTATATGTCACCATTGGCTCCAATATGTGGAGCTGATTTAAAAGACACCTTTGTCAGATTGCCCCTATGGTTAATGTTTACCAGACCAAAATCACTAATCAAAGATAATACCAATAATATAAACTTTGTAAGGAAAGATGATCAATATGACAATGAAAAATAAAAAATCAATACTATTATTTTATCTATTCTTATTAACAATCATGTCTACAGGCTGTTGGGATAATGTAGATATTACAGAGAGATCCTTTGTATTTGCCATAGGCCTAGACAAAACTATGGACAATAAAATAGAAGTCACATTTCAAGTAATAAGGCCCTCTGTTATAAGAAGTTCGGAAAATAGTGGTACTGTTGAGGGAAATACAAAGGCCGTATGGGTTATATCAGCAACAGGTGACACAGTATTTGAAACTGCAAGAAATGCCATAGTAAGCACAAATTATAAGATGTTTCTTACCCATGCTAAATTGATTGTCATTGGAGAAAATTTAGCCAAAGAAGGCATTATAGATATACTAAATATTCTGGAAAAAGAGCATGAATCCAATATCAATATGGATATATTAATAGCAAAAGATTTAACAGCAAAGGATATATTGAATGCTAATACAGAACTTACACAAATCCCAGGAATGCATATCACAGAAAGTATACAAAGTAGTATTAATGTATCGGAATTTAAAAAATCAACATTTATAGAACTATTTAAGGTACTAGAAAATGAAGGACATGAACCTACTATTGGTATCATATATCCCAAAGTTCTAAAAGATAATTTAAAGATAAAAGATTTAATGCTTCAAGGGTCAGCTGTATTTAAAAAAGATAAATTGGTAGGCTATCTTAATCCTGAAGAAACACAAGGATTACTATTTGCCACAGATCAATTCGAAAATGGTATAGTAAATATTAAAAATCCCTATGAAAAAAATAAAAAAGTATCCATAGAAGTTAATAAAAGTAAGAGTACTAGAGATTTTATCATTAACAATAACAGACCTATTCTAACAATTAAAGTTGATGCCCAAGGCAATATAGGAGAACAACAGGGCATAAAAGATTTAACTAAACCAACTGCAATATCACTTTTAGAAAGAGAATTAGAGAAATCAATAACAAATTCCATTTATAAAACTGTTGATTTGGCTCAAAACAAGTATGAAAGTGATATATTTGGTTTTGGAAAGATAATTCATAAAGAAGACCTAACATTTTGGAAAAACATGATTGATGATTGGAACAATTGTTTTAGTAAATCAGAAATTAGAGTCAATGTTAATTTTAAAATAACCCGTTCAGGATATATTAATCGTCCAACATTACCTGAGTAATAGGAGGTATACTACTTGCTAAAAGATGAAAAAATCTCTAATCTACAATTGATAATGCTAATAATGGGCTTTGTATTTGGCAGTACCGCTATTTTAAATCCTGCTGTCAATGCCTATCAAGATTCTTGGTTAGCATATATTATTGGATGGATGGGAGGTATTATATTAATTTATATATATGGATATATTTCTAAATTAAATCCTTCTAAGACATTGGTAGAGATTTTACAATGTACCTTTGGAAACTTTTTTGGAAATATATTGGCCATATTATATGTTTTTTACTTTATTCACCTTTCAGCACTGATATTGAGAAATTTTGGTGAATATATGGTAATTACTACTTACACTGAAACCCCTATGCTTTTTATAATGGTAAGTGTCATAACTGTTGTTGCCTATTGTATCAGAAAAGGATTAGAAGTAACTTCTAGGGTAGCTGAATTTTTAGTTCCACTATTAATATTTAATGTATTAATACTTTTTTTATTAATATTCAATAAATATGATATTAATAATTTTTTGCCATTTCTAGAACGAGGATTTTCACCTATATTAAAAACTGCTTTTTCCGTACTATCATTTCCCTTTGGTGAAACTATCGTATTTTTAATGATAATACCAAATTTAAACAACAAAAAAGATATAATAAAATCTTCTATTATATCTATATTAATAATTGGATTTGTGATATTTACGGTGTTAATCAGGGATCTTCTATCCCTTGGTGCAGATATGTTATCAAAGATATATTTCCCTCCCAGTATATCTACCAAACTACTTACTACCATGAATATAGATCCCCTTATAAATACAAACCTATTAATTGGTGGAGGTATTAAAATCACAGTGTGCACATATGCAGCAGCAATGGGTATTTGTCAGTTATTTAAACTTGATAACTATAAAATGCTCATTATTCCCATAAGCCTCATAGTCCTTATAATATCAAAATTGATTTACAATAATGTCTTTGAAATGATTAATTGGTCATCCAATATCTATCCATATTATGCGCTACCTTTTCAAGTCATAATACCTATTATAATATTGATTATATCTCTAATGAAAAAACGGGTTAAATGAGTAATAGCTAGTAGTTTATAGTTGATGGAATTATTTTTCTAGATTCATAATATTATTGTAAGATTTTACTGTAATTAAATAATACATACAATATATAATGATATATACTACTGTAGTTATAATTATTGGCATAGTAAGGTCCTTTTGTAACATTTTAGATAAAGCAGATAATGCAGTTGTACTATGCATTATACCTATAATCAATGGACACACAAATAAAAATAATATTTGTCTTGATATCGATGCCTTTATTTCCCTATTACTTACCCCTATATTTCTCAATATCTTATATCTTTGTTGATCATCTTTAGATTCCATCAACAATCTAAAGTATATAACACTTCCAGTAGAAAGTAATATAACTAATCCTATAAATCCTCCTAAAAACATCAACATACCCGTAGACTCCAAATATGCTACATATAGATAGTAATATGAAACTATCTTTCCATTGGTAAATATCTGATTTAATTCTTCTGTCAATTCTCTACTCTGGTTTTCATTTGCTACTTCTATAGCCCTAAAATATTTAGGTGTTTTTATACTAGAAAATTTTTCGTATACACTATCCTTTACAACAAATGTATTGAACATAAGATTTTGATTTACTATTATCCTAGGATCAGTATTTTTGATTTTAAAAGTCTTCTCCATATCATTAAATTTTAATAAGATGTCTTTTCCATTTATATCTTCTCCCATAAATCTAATAAATAGATATCCATCTTTATCATTTTCCAATTTATTCATATCTAAGTCATGAACTAATCCTCTAGCTTTAGTTATTTCGTTAAATTTACTTTCTGACATTATATTCATTGGCATGTCATATTTCATATCTGATTCAAGTATTTGTGCATCTACTAAAATATTAGGTACTACAATATCATGTAATATGGAATTTTCAGGATATTGTTCTATTATTTCATCTACCTTGTCATCGAGTTCTTTTCCCTGTTGTTCATACACATAGCTAAAAGGATACATATTCTTCGCATCTTTTACAGTATTATAATAAAAGCTATAACTGGTTCCAACAGCACTTAATGTAGTGGCACTTAATATAGCTATAGTAGCCAGTATAGTTGCATTACCTCTTATTTTATGCAATAGATTAGTTGCTCCAATCATATTTAATCCACTATAATATTTATTTTTATTTTTTCTCAATCCCTTTATTACAAATACCATAAAGGATTTAAAAAATACATATGTACCTCCTATTACTAACCCTAGTACCGACATCACATACCATGAAAACTTGGGAAATAACATAAATTGATGAGAACATACATATCCACCAATTATCATAGCAATAGATATTATTGCCAATATTACTGAACCTTTAGGCCTTCTCTCTCCCTTTTTCTGAGCAGCAAACAAATCTATCAATTTAAATCTATATACAATAGTATAGCTATGGATAGAGATTATAAAAGTGAGCAATAAAAATATAATTGTAGTATTAATAACAGCCCTATAAGGTATAAAAAAGTTTACATGGACATAATGACCCATCATTCTTAGAAACATCATGGCAAAAGCCTTCGAAAAAAGACTTCCTAAAAAAATCCCTATACCCAGTGAAAAAATTCCCATAATCATATTTTCATAAAACAGCATCTTTCCTATTTGCCTTTTAGATAATCCTACCAATGAGTAAATGCCTATTTCTTTTTTTCTTCTTCTAGTAAAAAATGTATTGGAATACCACATAAATATAGCTGTAAAAATAATTATAGCTATACCCCCTACCTTCATCACTATACTTGTTTTGCTAGAGACACTGGCTTCTATCTGTTCATTATACTGTATAGACGAAAATACAAAAAATACCATCATAGAAAATATCATAGAAATAAAATACAAAAAATAACTACTAAAATTTCTTCGGATATTCTTTTTTACCAGACTAAATAATGTCATTTCGTCCACCACCCATTGTCTTCAACATATCCAATATTTTATTGAAAAATTCCTTTCTAGTACCTCCCCTTATAATTTCTGCAAATAATCTTCCATCCTTTATAAATACTATCCTCTTACAAAAACTAGCTGCAAATGCATCATGGGTAACCAACATAATAGTCACATTGTCCTTGGTATTTAAATCACTAAGGCATTGAAGTAAATCCGATGAAGATTTTGAATCCAAAGCCCCTGTGGGTTCATCAGCCAATATCAATTTGGGATTATGTATAATGGCCCTAGCCGCAGAAGCCCTCTGTTTCTGTCCTCCTGAAACTTCATAGGGATATTTATCTAATATATCTATAATTCCCAACATCTCTGATACATTGTCTATCCTTTTTTCTATCTCTCTATATTTCGTCTTAAAAAGGGCCAGTGGCAATGCAATATTCTCTTTTACAGTCAATGTATCTAATAAATTAAAATCTTGAAATATAAAACCCAATTTATTTCTTCTAAATAAAGATAATTTGTGTTCACTCATATTTACTATATTGTCTCCATCTATGGTTATGGTCCCCGATGTGGGTCTATCTATGGTAGATACTACATTCAATAATGTAGTTTTACCAGCACCCGATGGTCCCATTATACCTACAAATTCTCCTTCATCTATATCCAAATCTATATTATCTAATGCTAGGTATAGATTCCCTCTAGATTTATATACCTTTTTCAAATTTTTAGCTTGCAACACATTTCCCAATTATTTCTACCTCCTATATATTAATCATTGACATTAAAAATAAGGCTAAAAGCTGTACAACTTTTAACCTTATTATAATATCTATTATCCATATCATGCCATTGATATTCATGACAAAATCATATGCCAAACTTACACTTTCGTCACATTGAAGTAGTCTGTAAGTTTAGGAAAATGAATAATTACCTTTGTATATTTACCATATTCTGATTCTATGGACAGATCATGTCCCAACTTCAATGCCAACCTCTTGGCTAGATATAACCCCAATCCTGTAGACTTATTGTTTTTTCTTCCAATATACCCTGTAAATCCTTTATTAAAAACTCTACACTTATCTTCCTCTTTTATTCCAATTCCATTATCCTCTATAATCAATAACTTTTCTTTTTTATTTTTCTTTCCATATATATGTATTTCTCCATTATGGTCTGTATATTTTAATGCATTGGATAATATCTGACCTATGATAAATTCTAGCCATTTTTCATCACTTATAATATCAAAGTCTACATCATCTATGTTTATTTTTATCTTTTTACTTATAAAGGTTTTTGCATGTTTCTTTACCATACCCTTTACAATTCTGTCTAGATTTATTTCATTAATTAGATAATCCTTTGAAAATGAGTCTAATCTAGCATAATAAAGCACTTTCTCCACATAATCTTCTATTATATCTAATTCCTCTTCTAAGCTATCTAACACCTGTTCGTCTGTCCTATTATTTGCATTTTCAATAACTAATCTACTGGCCGATATTGGAGTTTTAATTTCATGTACCCAAGAAGTTACGAACTCTAGATTTTCTATTTTATTTTTATACAATTTTTCAAGCCTTTTATCTTGTCCTCTATACATATTCTTCATCAACGACATGTACAGCCCTTGTTCATATGTATTGTGCTTTGGTAGTCTCTCTACAAGATTATCCTTTGAATATTTGAGTAAATCTATAATGGCTTTATAATACTTTCTACTGCAAAGATACTCTATCATTATATAAATAATAAACAAAATCAGCGACACTATATTTATATAAAAAATATTCTCACTATGTACACTATAGCTAGGATCCAAATATACAACAGTAGAAATGAAAGTCATCAATATTATATAGAATATTATTAAATATTTTTTGTCCATCAAATAATATAATAATCTCATTTTATTATATACCCCTGTCCTCTTTTAGTCTCTATAAAATCATTTAGTCCAATATCAGATAATTTTCTTCTAAGTCTATTGATATTAACAGTAAGAGTATTGTCATCTACAAAGCTTTCATTCTCCCACAGTTTTTGCATTATCTTTTCTCTTTTTACAACATCACCATTATTTTTCATAAGAATATAAAGTATTCTAAATTCATTTTTAGTAAGCTCTATCTTCTTATCATTGAAAATAACACTACTATCTTTTAAATTAAGTACGGCACCACCATACTCTACAACGTCTATGTCAATATTCGTATATGAATATGTCCTTCTCAAAAGTGCATTAATTTTAGCCATCAATACATCTAAGGAAAATGGCTTTTGAATAAAATCATCTCCTCCCATATTTACAGACATAATTACATCCATATTTGTATTTCTAGAAGATATAAAAATAACAGGAACCTTAGACACTTCCCTTATCTTATTACACCAATAAAACCCGTCAAATGCAGGAAGATTTATATCCAGTAATACTAAATGAGGTTTATATTCTATAAATATATCAAATATTCTCTCAAATTCTTCTACAACTATTCCTTTATGACCCCATTTTTGTAAGTTTTCAAATATAATATCTCTTATTTTTTTATCGTCCTCTATAATCATTACCTTAAACATATATTTACCTCCACTTTCACCAATAATTAAAACTACTTACTATTATATACCATTTTTATATACCACATAATGATTTACAAAAAAGTTTAAGACCTTGAAAAATATAACTAATATTTTTATAAATATTCATAATCTTTAAAATTCCATTGACTTATTATTTAACTAATAGTAAAATAGACGCAATATATTTAAATATTTGTTAAATAATCCATGGTTAAATATTATTATAAGGAGGTTGTTAAAATTGAAAATCACTAATGTAAAAATTGAAAAACTTCAATTGCAATTACATAAGCCCTTTAAGATTGCCCTTGGAGTTATCGAACATGTCCATACGGTTATTGTAAAGATTGAGACAGATGAGGGGGTGTACGGTATTGGAGAAGGAGCACCCATGGAGTTTGTTACTGGGGAGAGCTTAGATCATATAATATTATCTATAGGTATCCTTGAAAAACAAATCATAGGTCAAAACCCTTTAGATATTGAGAAAATTCACAATATAATGAATTCTACTCTATCCAAGAACACTGGTGCTAAGGCCGCTATAGATATAGCATTGCATGATATTAAAGGAAAAGTTATGAATGCACCTCTCTATAGAGTTTTAGGAGGTAATTCAAACAATTTTGAAACTGATATCACTATAGGTATTTCTTCTCCTTCTGAAATGGCAAAAGAAGCCAAGGAAAGAATAGACCAGGGATTCAAAGTGCTAAAAATTAAAGCTGGATTAAATCCAGAGCAAGATATTGAAGCTATTAAACTGATTAGACAATCCATAGGAAATGATATTAGATTAAGAATGGATGCAAACCAAGGATGGACTGTTTCACAATCTGTTAAGGTAATGAAGGCTGTAGAAACATATGGTGTGGAAGCTGTAGAACAACCTTTGCCCTATTGGGATATAGAAGGAATGAAATCAATAAGAGATAAGGTCGACATAATGGTAATGGCTGATGAAACTGTCTTTTCACCTAATGATGCAATAAAAATAGTTAAAAATAGCTGTGCAGATATAATAAATATTAAATTAATGAAAAGTGGGGGGATATATGCTGGAGAAAAAATCAACGCTATTAGTGAATCTGCTGGTATAAGATGTATGGTTGGATGCATGCTTGAAAGTAAAATTGCTATTACAGCAGGAGCTAGTCTAGTAGCATCAAAGAAAAATATAACTGAAGCAGATATGGACAGCTTTTTATATGTTAAGGACCCTGGTATAGATGGAGGGCTAATACTGGAAAAAGGTATAATCACCCTTCCTGATAAACCAGGATTAGGTATATCCATTGATTTTTAAATAATTAATATATAAAAAATATATTAAAGCAATTTGCTTCCTAAATCTCTAGAAGTAGGTTGCTTTAATAATAAAATTAAAATCTATCTAATAAAGGAGAGAAATTATGAATACAGTTTTTACTAGTACAGGAAGCTTATTAGCAATTATAGCATTTATTATAGCATTGGGTCTATATGTACAAAAGTTCAAGGCATTTAAAAGCCTAGGTCCAGCATTAACTGTAATAATATTTGGCATAATACTTTCAAACTTAAAAATTGTCCCCACAATGGCAGATGTATATGGTGTTATTTTTCAATACGCCATTCCTCTATCAATGACAATGATGTTATTAAATGTTGATTTGAGCAAAATGTTAAAATTATCTAAACAGCCATTACTAGCTATGTTATTTGCCGTATTGAGTATCGGCATTGTTGCCTTTTTAACTGGCCTTATATTTGCTCCTAAACTAGATGAAGGATGGAAAATGGCAGGTATGTTTGTAGGTACTTATACTGGTGGAAGCTCTAACTTAACTGCTATTGGAACAGGTTTAAAGGCAAGCCCTGAAACATTTGCAGCAGCCAATGCCGCTGATTATGTAATAGGTATGCCAACACTAATATTTTTATTTGCAGCACCAGCTATACTTAAGAAATCAAAAAAATTCAAAAAATTCTGGCCTTATTCTTTAAATGAAAACGAACTTATAGGGGATGATCATGAAGAATTAATGAGTGACAAAAAGTGGAGCATAAAAGATATTTCATGGTTGTTTGCTATAGGATTTATAGTTACTGAAGTATCTACATTATTATCCAAAATGGCACCGGATACTATGCAGAGTGCAGTAAGAATACTTTTCATAACCACTATAGCAATAGCAATAGCCCAAATTAAACCTATAAAACAAATAAAGGGCAGCATAGATTTGGGATTATTTATCGCATTGTTTTTCCTAGCTATTATTGGTTTTATGGTTAATTTGAAAGATTTTTTCGGTTCAACTATGCTTATTGCTGTATACTTAATATTAGTAGTGATATTATCATTGTCTCTTCATTTATTACTATGTAGATTGTTTAAAATCAAGTACCAATATGTAGTTGTATCCATAGTAGCTGCTATTTCAGATGGTGCCACATCAGCATTAGTTGCTGCTTCTGCTCAATGGAAGTCCCTAGTAAGTATAGGAGTTGTATTAGGTGCTCTAGGAAATGCACTGGGCAATTATTTAGGCATATCTGTAGCCTATCTATTGAGAAGTATCATTGGAGGATAATAAATTATTAACAAAAAGGATGTGTTCATATGTTTAAATATTCTCTTTACCAATCAGGTATCCATTATTCCAATATAATATTTGAAAATAATTGCATAAAAGAAGTAAAAAAAGATGTCTTTAATAATGAATGGATGAAAGAAAAAGTATTAACAGATGAGGATATATTAAAATACGAAAATCTTTATGCTATAAATCTAAAAAATTTAAGCAATAGACTTGATGAACTAAACAAAATATTTATCAATAAAAAATCTGAAGTCACAACCTCCTGGGGTGCTATATATCATAAATCTAATGACTGTCTCTGGGTTGAAAGAAATAAAAAATTTCCTTTAGATGTACTTATAATAGATAATAAAACTGTTGGTTTTATTATCACTACTAGAGAATGCTGTAATATCTTGATAAAAGAAGGATATGAAGACTATACACCTCTAAAGCTATGGAAAAAAGAAACTATCTCTAAGGATCAATATGGGGTTAAATTCATGGGTACTTTTATGGTACCCATGAGAGATGGAGTTAAATTGGCAACTGATGTATGGCTGCCAAAAAATATAGATAAAAAAGTTCCTACTATATTTGTTAGAACTCCATATGGTAAAAAACTATATTCAGAAGCACATTTCAAATATGTTCAACGGGGATATGCTGTAGTAATTCAAGATACCAGAGGAAGAGAAGATTCAGAAGGGGAATGGATTCCCATGTATTGTGAAATAGAAGATGGTGATGACAGTATTAACTGGATTGTCAACAATGAATGGTCTGATAAAAATGTTGGAATGATAGGTGCTTCCTATGGGGGCTATGTGCAATGGGCAGCGGCAGCCAGTGGCAATAAACATCTAAAGGCCCTTGTTAGTATAGTTACCGCAGGGGGACCATTTGTTGACCTTCCTAGAAAAGGTGGTACCTTTGCCTCTGGTATGTTGGCATGGGCATTCGCAATGGTGGAAAAAAGATTTAAACCAGATAATATGATTAGAGATGACTGGGATGAGGTACTAAATATACGACCTATAAAAGATATAACTAAAAAGACATTGGGTATAGATGTACCGTTTTGGAATTACTGGATGGAGCATGATAAGTATGATGAATTCTGGAGTAAATCCAATTGGTTCCAATATAAGGACAAGATTAATACTCCAACGATGATAGTATCTGGTTGGTTTGATGACAATGGTATGGGTACTACAGAGGCTTTAGATATTATAAAAAAATATAACAAAGGTAAGAAAAAAGTATTTTTAGGCCCTTGGATGCATAGTGCCAATACTACAAGGGATATCCATGGAGTACATTTTGGAAATAATGCCATAAGATATGACTTAGATTATTATTATCTTACTTGGTTTGATAAACACTTGAAAGGTATTGATAACGGTATAGATACAGAACATGAAGTAGAATATTATACTATTGGAGATAATCAATGGAGAAAATCCATGCATTGGACACCTGAAGGTGTTAAATTAACCAATCTATATTTAAGTAACAATGGAAAATTGGCTTTTGAAAATGATGAAACAGAAAACCATGATACCTATATATATGACCCCAAAAATCCAGCTCCCCATCTTATAGATTTGTCAGAAAATGAAGTAGGTGTCCCTGACAATTATATGGATATAGAAAAAAGAGATGATGTATTAACATATACATCTGATAAATTAGAAGAAGATATAACTATCGTAGGTGATATTTGTGTAGAATTTTTCGCTTCAAGTTCTGCAAAAGATACCGATTGGATTGTACGATTAACAGATGTAGATGAAAATGGAAATTCTATCAAACTTGTAGATGGAGTTTTGAGAGCCAAATTTAGAAATAGTTTTGATAATATCGAACTATTAACTCCAAATAAGGTAGAAAAGTACACAATAAGGACTTCTAAGATAGGAAATACTTTTAAAAAAGGTCACAAAATAAGATTGACCATAACCTCCAGTGCTGACAATTTCATATTCCCCAATTCAAATACAGGCGATGATCCCGCATATGATACAAAAACCATTGAAGCAACACAAAAAATATATCATGGAGGGATATATCCATCATTAGTAAAAATACCTGTATTATAAGAGTTAGTAGTTCGTAGTCGATGGAAGGAATCATGCCAATCTCTTCCATCGAACTAATAACTACTAACTTTTTTTATAAATTTTTACCAAAAATAACACCTATTATGATACAATATTCTATGGAAAATCTTAATCTGAGGAGGAAATCAATGATTGGAGATAAAATCCGTAAAATAAGACAGCAAAAAGGCCTTACATTAAATGAAATTGCCAACGGCACCAATTTGACTGCCAGTTATATATCTCAAATAGAAAGAAATATCACTGAACCCTCTATTTCTTCATTAAGGAAAATCGCATCTATTCTAAATGTACCCATATATATATTCTTCAGTGATGACGATAAGGAAAAATTCTTTATAAAGGCTGAAGAGAGAACAAAAATGAAACTCCCAAAAAGTAATATCTTATATGAATTTCTAACTCCCATGCCCGGTGAAGTAGATTGGGACATAAAATTTTTATCTGTATATTTTGAAATTAATCCCAATAGTTCTGCCAGTGAAGATTTCTTTATCCATAAAGCAGATGAAGCGATAATAATATTAGAAGGAAATATGGAACTGATACTAGGAGAAAAATCTTACTTATTAAAAAAAGGAGACTCCATGTATATTAAAGAAAATACTCCCCATAAAATGATCAATAATGGAAATACTATGGTAAAAGGAATATTCACCCTTTCTCCTTCCATATATTAAGTAGAATAATACCCTTTCTTTGATTTACAATTTTCCTAATTTAAAATTCTTTAATACAAAAGAAATTATGTGCTTATTGAAATCTATATTAAAACTATATATACTCTAAATGTAGATAATAAACAAATAATATGTAGAGGTGATTAAATGGCCAAAAATCCAGTAGTAACAATCAAGATGAACAATGGAGATACTATGAAAGCAGAACTGTATCCTAATATTGCTCCAAATACAGTTAATAACTTTATATCCCTAATCAATAAAGAATATTATAATGGATTAATATTCCATAGAGTCATAAAAGGATTCATGATTCAAGGCGGTTGTCCTGAAGGCACTGGCATGGGAGGTCCTGGGTATAGCATAAAAGGCGAATTTTCTTCCAATGGATTTACCAATAATTTGAAACATGAGCAAGGTGTACTTTCTATGGCTCGAGCTCAACATCCCAATTCTGCCGGTTCACAATTTTTCATTATGCATAAAAATTCTCCTCATCTAGATAGACAATATGCTGGGTTTGGTAAAATTATCGAAGGTATAGACGTTGTAGATAAAATAGCAAATACCACTACTAACCATTTTGACAAACCCCTAAAAGAACAAAAAATAGAATCCATGTCTGTAGAACTTTTTGATTATCAATATACTGAACCAGAAAAATTATAAATAATAAAGTTAGTAGTTATTATAGCTACTAACTATTTTTATACCCTTTTTCACTATCTATTGGTAAAATTTCTTTATCATTATTAATAGTCTATACATATTAATACAGTGAAAGAAGTATTAGATTATGAAAGGGTGCTTTCACGTGTATGATAGTAATGGTGTATTAAAGGTTCTTCCTAAAAAAGACTACAAACACTCAAGGCCTGTTAATAAAGATTGCTATAAATTTATTATAAAAAATAGAGCAAAACACTTTTTCAAAAGATCTTCCAATAAAGATTTGCGTATAAATCCAAAATTTGGTGTCTCTATCATTACTAGCACTATTCGTAAAAATTCAATGCATAATATTTTTACTAATTATAAAAATCAACTTTATAACCATAAAGAATTGATTGTTATTCTCAATAAAAATAATATGAATAAAGATAAATGGATTGAAGAATCAAGACCGTATAAAAATATTCGTATTTTTAAATTAGATGAAAAAAAATCTTTAGGAGAATGTCTAAATTATGCAGTATCCAAGGCTAAGTTTAACTATATAACAAAATTTGATGATGATAATTATTATGGTCCTTCTTTTATCCCCCACCTAATGAAAGATTTTAAAATAACTAATGCTGATATAGTAGGTAAATTATCATATTATGTCTTTTTTGCTGATTCGAATATATTGGCTATTAATTTTCCAAGACATGAAAACAAATATGTTGACATAGTATCTGGCTCTGCATTGATATTTCCCAAGAGGATATTCAACTTCATCCAATATCCCCATATCAATCTAGGAGAAGACACATATTTTCTCAAAAAATGTATTGAAAACAATTTAAAATTATATTCTTCAGATAGATTTAATTATGTATGTATTAGACAGTCTAATCTTAATTTTCATACATGGAAAATTTCTCAGAAATCTCTTTTGCAAAATTGTAATATTGTAAAATTTACCAATGGTTTTAAAAAATATGTTGACATATAAACCTAATTTTTGAAGACACCGTAACATATTTATTTTTTTTCAATATTATATAATGCAAAGAAAAGAGGTGAACATTTTGGCTAATATAACTTTTACCCCAAATAAAGACGCATATATTTCTTCATATTATCCCAATCAAAACTTTGGAACAGATGACTTTTTATTTATAAGTAGATTTGAAAGTGATGAAGATGTTTATAGGTCATTGCTTCAATTTAATCTTAATAACTTAAGTAACTTCATACCTCCAGCAAGCACTATTATGTCTGGAGAACTTGAATTAAATGTATTTCGTAATGAATCTCCTATAGAAGGTACTTCTGTAAAAGTTTTCAGATTGCTAGGTGACTTTCAAGAAAACAATATTACTTGGAATAATCAGCCATTATTTTCAGAAACAGAGGATGGGAGCAAAACTATATTCCCTGAAACCTTTGGCAGCTTTACTATTGATATAACTAACTTAGCAAAGGGATGGTATGATGGTTCTATTCCCAATAATGGACTAATACTATTAGGAGATGAAACCCAGAACAGTCTATTGGCTTTTAGAAGTAAAGAATATAGCGATAGCAGTAAGTGGCCAAAACTAAAATATATATATACAAATGGAATAATAAACGTCTTTCCTAATGAAACAATAAATGTCCCTGCTGATAGTACCACTGCCTCATCTGCAATACCTCTAGGCCCTAAAAAACAAGCAACTTTATTCGTAGAAAATTCATTATCAACTAATTTAAGCATACGCATTCAAATTAGAAATAAAGGGAACCAATGGGCAGATACCGAAAGCTTCATCCTTACCACCCTTGGTCCTAATGATGCAGCTGCACTTACTACAGATGCTCCTGCTGAAGAAGTAAGAATCTCTTTAACAAATAAAGATACTGAAAATGATACTACAGTCACTGTATCGGCAACAACTAAAGAAAATTAGATCTATAATAATATGTGGATAGAAAGGTATACTTTTCTATCCACATTTAAGCATTTACTCTATTCAATTTATATATTAATGATTCATATATGTAACCATAATACTTATAAAATACATAAATGAAGCAGTCAATATAAAATGTTCTACAATCCCATCTGTTTTTATTGGTACAGGAAATTTGATTTTAAAATCTAATGGCCAAAATACTTTTATTCCCTTTATAGTTATAAAATCTCCAATCAAATGAGTTATATACCCTATATTGAACCCTTTATATACTTCCCATAGCCCATTTTCTGCTGCAATCTTATATGCTATAGCAGAAAACATCAAATATCCTAAAATACTGTGGGTAATCCCTCTATGAGTAGACAACCCAACCAATACGCAGACTAAGCCCAGTAACTTAAAATCAAAGTAGTACATTATAACACCCAATAAACTATAAGTTATAAGTTTTGTCAATTTGTTATTACTAAATAGTATCCTTTGATTTAGTTTACTTTTTGGGTGATCTATATCTGGAAGTAATGCACCAAATATAGCCGCACCTATTACTCCAATAGTAGTTTCAATAGAAGTATTCATGCCAAATGTAATACCTGCAGCTGCACCTATCATCATATGTGTTTTTCCTGTCATTTTTTCCTCCTTGTTGTCATATATGATCATAAACTGTCAAGTATTAATTTTAACTCTAAAATGGAATCTTTTCAATAGTATAATTGAATTTTTCAGAACAAATGTTTTGTCTTTATAAAAAATTACATTAAAATTTATCTCATCCCAATATGGCTTCCAAATCCTGTTCTGGTGTAGAAATAGGTTTCAGTCCAAATTTTTCTACCAATACTTGAAGAATATTAGGGGTAATAAATGCTGGCAATGTGGGGCCAAGGCGGATATCCTTTATACCCAAGGATAATAATGCTAAAAGAATACCTACTGCCTTTTGTTCGTACCAAGAAAGTATCAATGAAAGGGGCAAATCATTCACACCACAATCAAAGGCCTCTGCCAATGCAATTGCAACCTTAATTGCTGAATATGAATCACTACACTGGCCACAGTCAAGCACTCTAGGGAAACCAGCAATTGTACCTAACTCTAGTTTATTAAAACGGAATTTTCCACATGCTAGCGTCAAGATTATGGTGTCTTTTGGAGTCTTTTCTGCAAACTCTGTATAATAATTTCTACCTGGTCTGGCACCATCGCAACCTCCTATCAAGAAAAAGTGTTTGATCTTTCCTTCTTTAACTGCACTTATAATCTCATTTGCATGGCTCAATATAGTATTATGAGCAAATCCTATTGGTATTCTCTTTTCTGGTTCATCCTGTTGCCACCCACCTAATTCCAGTGCCTTCTCTATAATTGGAGTAAAATCTTTTTTCCCATCAATTTCTTCTATATGGGGGCAATCAGGCATACCTACTATACTGGTGGTAAACAGTCTATCCTTATAGCTATTTCTAGGCTTTTGTACACAATTAGTAGTCATCAATATACATCCAGGGATACCATCAAACTCTTCCTGTTGTTTCTGCCATGCACCACCATAATTTCCAACTAAATGCTTATATTTTTTAAGTTCTGGATATGCATTGCCCGGCAGCATTTCACAATGGGTATATATATTTATTCCCTTGTCTTCTGTCTGCTCTAATAATTCCTTTAAATCTTTAAAATCATGGCCTGATACAATAATAAATGGACCCTTTTTCTTTGTAATTAATACCTCTGTAGGTTCTGGATTGCCAAATCTCTCAGTAACAGCGGCATCTAATAATTCCATACATCTTAAATCAGTCTTGCCCAACTCCATATTGAGATTAAATAAATCTTCTACGGTTAAACTATTATCTATAGTAGCTCCTAACCCTTTATAAAAGAAATTATTCACTCCTTCATCAAATTTCCCTAAAATATATGCATGATGGGCATAGGCAGCCATTCCTTTAAATCCATATATCAATAATTCCCTCAGTGAACGAATATCCATATCTAACTTTTCATTAGACATTATCCCCACTGTTTCCAATTCTTCTATCATTTCTTTCATTGTCTCTGGTGCTTTATAATTTGCCTCTGCTGGTACATTTTCAATTTCACCAACGGCATTTCTAAGCTCTTCTTTTATTTCCTCTGCCTTTTTAATATATTCTACAAATCTACTGGGATCAAAATTCACATTTGTTAATGTGGCAAACATACTATCTACCACAAATTTACTGATTTCACTTCTAATCTTTAGTCCCTTCTCCAAATTTTTTTGTCCATAAAATCCGATTCCCTTTAATTCATGGATTAAAACATCTTGTAGATTGGCTACAGTAGATGTTTTACCACATACCCCTGATTTAACGCATCCCTTTCCTCCCAAAGTCTGTTCACATTGGTAGCAAAACATAGCATTGTCCATTAATAAACCTCCCTATTATATTTTTATTTATTTACATTAGTTTTTCTAATTAGGGAAAATCTATTCTAAAATGGATATAAAAAGAGGGTAGCTTTATTCTTCGAAGCTACCCTCTTTTTATATGAAAAAATAACTATGACTTTAACTCCATATCTAACATAGAGCTTATATCTTTATATATACTACCCATAACTTTATTAAAACTGTCTGTTGCTTTGGTCATCCTACTTACTTCGGGATATCTAGATAAAATTTGAAATTCATTTTCTATTTGTTTTGCTTGTCTTTCCATATCTCTAGCTGGTCTTTTAGATTTAAATAATTCCATTTGTCTTATTTGAAGTGCTTCCAATTGTTCCTTTACTTTTTTATTTTTATTTAGATTAGATTGTGCCTGTTTTAGCTCTTTAAATTGTCTTGTTGCTTTGATTTCATTTACTAAGGATGCCTTCACCCTGCTTAATGACATTATAATGCTCCTTTCCCAGTATTTCTATCTATACTATTATATGCAACAGTATGTTATGGTGTCCTTAGTAAATCTATATCGTCTGCATGTTTTTCATAATTTTTAATATAACCCCATCAGTAATACCCATTCCTTCTTTTGATAATATACCTAAATTTCTTATAGTATCCTCGGCAGTCTCTGCCACAATACCATTCTTATCTGGTACAATATTATTGCTTAAAGCCAAAAATGCTGATTGTACAGCAATAGCAGCTGAAGTTGAAAGCTTCAATGCACATCCAACCTTGGCACCATCACAGATCATACCACTTACATTGGCAAGCATATTCTTTATGGTTCCATTAATTTGTTCTTCATTTGCCCCCATCAACCATGATATTGCTACACTTGCCCCTGTTGCAGCAGCAACACCACAACCACAAAGGGCCGATAGTCTTCCTATATAATATTTAATATAACTATTTATAATATGACTAATAGCCAATGCCTTTGCTAACTTTTCTTTTTCCACATTGAATTTATTTTTATAAGCCACGATGGGTAATATAGCCGTCAATCCATTATTTCCACTACCATTACTGCTCATTACACACATATTGATTCCAGACATTCTAGCATCTGATGCAGCAGCAGTAAGTACCATTGCAGAATTCATTAAGTCATCGGATAACATGCCATTTTTTACATTTTGACATAGACTATAACCTACCCCCATACCCTTTTTATCCTTAAGTCCTTCCATTGCCACTTGTTCATTCATATTGATACCGTCCATCATAAAAGCAATCTCTTCATAGGATATTTTTTCTATTTCCTTTATAATGTCATTTATTTTTAATGTATATAATAAATTTATATTATTACTCCTTATGTTGACATATCTCTCTTCTAATAGAACCTCATCATTTCTCTTCAAATACACGAATTTATTATGCTTTCCCTGTATGATGCTCTTACTATCTCCTTCATCAGTAAATAAATTTACTTCAATATATATCTTTTCTTCAGTATCCTTAATTCCCAATGAAATTTTTTCGTTTTTTAATAACTCCTTTGCTAAAATAACATCTTCTTTTTCAATTCCTTCTAAAACCTGCAACCCCTTTTCACTTTTTCCCCCTATTAATCCCAATGATGCCGCAATATATAGTCCCACTTCATTGGTATTGGGTATACCCACGCCCAATCCATTTTTATATATATTGGGGCTTACATAGATATCTGCCCTTTCTATACAACTAAAGTCTAACAATTCCTTTGCCTTGGCACAGGCTAAAGCTACTGCTACCGGCTCTGTACAGCCCATAGCAGGTACCACTTCCCTTTTCAATGTATTAACTATAAGATTTCTCATTTCCACAAAAATCCCCCCATTTATAGTTCTCAAATAATTATTGAATAATATCAAACTCCCTTTCTATATATAGTTTGCAATATATATGCCAAAAAACAAATATTGGAATTCCAACATTTGTTTTTAAAATTTTCTCATAATGAGATGAAATTAAAATAAAATAGTCTTAAAATGAGATTTCAGTCTCATTTTAAGACTATTTTATTTCATATTCCTTTAGCTTCCTATAAAGGGTTGCCCTACTTATTCCCAATGATTGAGCTGCCTTTGTTATGGCATATTTACTATCTCCAAAATAGTCTATTGCCTTTTTTATTTCTCTTATCTCCAATTCCTTAATAGGTATAATTTCATCTTGTTTTTCCTTCTTTATTTCTATATCTCCATTTCTCAATCTAGGGGGCAAATCTAAATAAGTTATTTTATCAACAGTACACATATTTACAGCATATTCAATTGTATTCTCCAGTTCCCTTACATTACCATGCCATTTATAATTCATAAGGAGATTCAATGCATAATCATCAATATTGTAAATATTTTTATTTAATTTCCTATTACATTTTTCAAGGAAATGTGTCACTAAAATCCCTATATCTTCTACCCTCTCTCTTAATGGAGGAATATTTAATGGGATTACGTTTAATCTATAAAATAAATCTTTTCTGAATGCACCTTCTAAAACTTGCTTTTCCAAATTTTTATTTGTTGCAGCTATAATTCTCACATCTATAGGAATAAATTCCTTGCCTCCAACCTTTTCTATTTCATACTCCTGTAATACCCTTAAAAGCTTTGTTTGGAGGTGTATCTGCATATCTCCAATCTCATCTAAAAAAATAGTGCCTCCATGGGCTAATTCAAATTTACCTGCCTTTCCACCCTTCCTTGATCCAGTAAATGCTCCTTCCTCATATCCAAAAAGTTCACTCTCTAGTAACTGTTCAGGAATAGCAGCACAATTTATGGGAATGAAGGGCTTATTGGCTCTATCACTATGAAAATGTATAGCCCTAGCAAATAATTCTTTTCCCGTTCCACTTTCTCCTTGTATCAGCACTGTAGATGTTGATTCTGCTGCTTTTCTCCCCTGATCTTTTACCTTTTTTAAGCAGTCACTATTTCCTATAATATGTTCAAAGCTTGTCATCATAGTTCTTGTGGCAATATCATTGACTACACTTAGCACCTCAGAGATATTGCTAAATACAAAAACAAATCCAAGATTTTTTTCTCCTATCAATATGGGATTTGCATCAAATACACCTCTAAAATAATGTCCATTTCTTTTGTAACTAAACTCTCTATTTTTTATAGGTATACTACTTATAATAAAATTGTCTAGGTCAAAATCCCCCAACAATGCTTTTATATCTTCATTATACAATTCATTTCCTTTTGTTTTAAATAATTGAGCAGCCTTCTTATTATAATGAATTATTAATCCTTTTTTATCAACAGCAATAATACCCCTATCTACTGAATGTAATACTGTTTCCAATGCCTTTGCTAAAAGTTTTACTCTATGGGTCTTCTCCCTTTCTAGTAACTTTGATGCAATTAAATCTGCCATTCTATTTAAATATTCCATAAGATTTGTCTTATTGTTTATAATAGCTTTTTTTTGACTCTCCTCAAATGCAATAAGTCCTATTACACCAATAGTCTTATCATTCACTTTTATAGGACAACAAACTTCCGCATATTCCTTACAGTCTTTTATATTTTCACATCTATGACATGCCACATGATTTCTAGGATTTTCAATAATAAAACCTTCTCCTTGCTCCAGTGCATAGCCAAATACAGAATATCTATTTACTTTTTCTCCAATATGGTTTTTGTACCTACCCGTGGCAGCTATTCTATTCAAAGTATTGTCCACAATGGTCACATCAACCTTTATAACACTTTCTATAGCTTTAGCAATATTCTGGACACTTGAAGCAATATGAGCAAGCTTCATCATTAATCACCTCTCGTCTTTACTCATTAGACTTTTCAGATTGAGTATAAAAACTCCATATCTTCATTATAGCATAGATAGTTATTCTTCAAATATAAGTTGACTTTCTTTATTAAAAAAAGTTCTAAACCCTAAATGCACAAATACAATTGTAGTCAATGTAACACTGCCTAGAATCCCTAACATGATTGCAATTTGATACTGTATAGCAGTAACAGGTGATATACCTGATAGTATCTGACCTGTCATCATCCCAGGCAAAAATACTATACCCATTCCCACCATAGAATTGATAGTGGGTAAAATTGCAGAATCGAATGCACTATTTACAATTTTTTTAGATGCCATTTTAGGCGTTGCTCCAAGCATCAATGCAGATTCAATAATATGTCTTTGGCTATACATCCCATCTACTAACCTATTTACCCCTAATGAAATGCCCGTCATAGAGTTCCCTATAAGCATACCTGCTATGGGAATAAAATACCTAGGATTATACCAAGGAGATATATGTATAACTACAAATAAGAAAAAAATAAGTGTGGATAATGTGCCTATAACCATAGACAATGCAATTATTTTCTTAACTTTATTAGAAAGCTTAATTTTACATCTTTTATATATATTATTAATAGCAAATGCTTCCATCACCACAATTATTAAAATTGTAATTATAGGATTCATTATATCAAATACATAAATGAGTACATACCCTGTTAAAATCAATTGTAAAGTCATTCTTATGGCAGAAATCAATATTTGCCTTTCTCTAGATATACCTCTAATCTTTACTACTACCAATACAATTACTACAAAAATATAGGCAGCTAACATCTGGAATATATTCAGATCTATAATATTATTGTTCATTGCCCAATTCTCCCTTATTGATTATTTGACCTGATTTTACTTCAATAATATTGTCTGCAAAATTTTCAGCAATTTTCTTTGAATGGGTGACCATTATAAGTGTCTTGTCCATTTTTTTAGTATATTCTACCAATTTCCTTATTATCATATCTTCTGTCTGTTCATCTAATGATGAAGATGGTTCATCTAGTAAATACACCTCAGGATCCAATAACATTATTCTAGCAAGTGCAAGCCTTTGTTTCTCACCACCAGATAGGTTTTCAGCATCTTCATCTAATTGTTTATTTAATTTAACTTCCTCTAATACTCTATACATTTTTTCATCTGACACAATAGGTACTTGAGAAAAATATAGTCCCATCAATAAATTATGTCTTATATTTCCATCAAATATTGCTGGCGTTTGAGATAACATTATAACTTTTCTTCTCAATTCAACAGAATCAATATCTCTTAAAGACTGCTTTTTATAAAAGATCTTTCCGCTGTCATAACTAACTAGTTTATTTAACAACTTCAATAGGGTTGTCTTTCCACTGCCGCTTTCGCCAACAATACATGTGATTTTCCCACTGGGAATTGTAAGATTTTTTATATCTAATATATTTTTATATTTTACTTTCTGAAGACTGAACACAAAATTTCCCTCCTCTTTATCAATCTTTAATTTCATGGAATAGTTCATATGCCCTTTCCTTAGCTTTTTCCAAAACCCCTATACCATCATTTGTTATCTTATAATATTTTCTTACCCTTCCACTGACAACTCTCTCTTCTTTTTCAAGAAGCCCTTCAGACTCCATCATATGTAGCAAAGGATATAAAGTCCCAGGACTCATATCGTATCCATGTTCATCCAATTCTTTTATCATCCATGAACCATAAAAAGGCTCTTCTTTAGCATGATGTAATATATGGATTTGAATGAATCCTAAAAATAATCTCCTCATGATTTTATTCTTCATCTACACCACCTCAAATTCCATTTTTATATCGTATTCCGATATCAGTTTTCGATATATATTATATCATATTATTATAATTCATTGAAATATGATAAAAGAAATAAAAGAGTTAGTAGTTAATGGTTGAAATCCTATGGATTTCAACCATTAACTACTAACCACTAACTAATACCTAATAACTGCCTTCTCCCTTAATTTTACAATTTATTATTCTTCATAAACTGAGCATTAGTGCCATTTATTTCAAAAAACTCCTTTGATGCCCTCTGACCAATACTATGAGTATATTTACCAACAGCTTCAAGATACTCTTCCTCATCTATACCAGTGATCTTCCCATCTTTGAGTATAATTTTCCCATCAACTACGGAGAGGACTACTTCTTCCCCCCTAGCACTATAGACTAGATTCGGCACTATATTCCTCATTGGAATAGTGAAAACCGGTGACATCGATGGTCTTCTAATATCTATAGCTATAAAATCTGCTCTTTTACCAATTTCTAATGACCCAACTAATTCTCCTAATCCCACTGCCCTCGCCCCCTCAATGGTAGCCATTCTAAGTGCCTTCCACGCAGGCATGACTTCTGGATCTCTATATTTTATCTTATTAAAAAGTGTAACTAGTTTCATTTCATTTATTATATTGTGACAATTATTCCCTGGAGCTTGATCTGAACCAAGGGCTACATTACCACCAACTTGTTGAAATACAGTTGAAGGTGGTACAATTCCATCTATAATACCTATAGATCCTGGACATACAATCATTGAAGCTCCACTTTTAGCCAATATTTTGGCTTCATCATCGTCGGCATCAGTTAGATGTACAGCTACTAATGTTTCATCTAAATATCCTATTTCTTTTAACCATTGGATAGGCCTTTTATTATATCTTTTTACAATTTGGTAGGTTTCTCTGTCTCCTTGCTGGGTATGCATATGAATCTTTGTGTTTTTTCTCTTTGCCTCTTTTTGAATCTTTAATAGTAGTTCTTTACTTACAAAATCAGGTCCTTGTGGACCAAAAAGTATCTTAATCCTTCCATTGCCTTTATTATGCCATCTATTATATAATTCTATATTCCGTTGAAAAGACTTTTCACCCAAGGATTCATCAAACTCATATAATTCTTTTGGTTTATATACTCTTTTTTCTGCATTTCGTATAGTCTGAGTAATATTTCCCCTTGCCCCAATTTTATAAATGAAATTACAGACAGGATTCATATATGATTCATAGTCTCCCAAGGTAGTAGTCCCTGACTTTATTGCTTCTATAATAGCCAATTTACTTCCAGCAAATTTTTCTTCCTTTGTAACTACATTGTCAAAGGGTTGCAGCCCATACATCATCCAATTATTAGTATCTTGAGCAAGCCCTCTCATAATAGCTAATCCCGTATGCATATGGGCATCTATAAATCCAGGAAAGATAGCATGATGTTTCAATAACAGGACTTCTTCACCAATATATGTTTTATCAATGATGTCTTCATTATCTATTGCCACAATCTTTCCTGAATCAACCACCATAGCAACTTTTGATTTATATCCAACACCTTGCCCCTCCATAGTATAAAAATGAGGTGCCTTTACTATCATGTCCACCCTTTTCATATCTTCTCCCCTTCTCATGTAAAAATATATTTTCATATAACATCTTTCATCTTCCAAAATACCACAATAATTCCAATCATTAATTCCTCAAACTAATTGTATCTATTGGATATACTAACTATTTCTACAATAATATGTATTTTCCTCTTTTAAAGGTATATTCTTTGTAAAATTTGCCATATATAGCTATTAACTACTAACTTAATATGTATGTAATTTATTTGTAATGAGTTTATAATATAGTTATTATATAATATATCTGTATATGTAATATTGGAGGTTTTTTATATTGAAAAGAGTATTAGGTGCTATAAGAAAAGCTGTAGAAGAATATAATCTAATAGAAGAAGGTGATAGGGTTGCTGTAGGTGTTTCAGGAGGAAAAGATAGTATGATTTTACTCCACGCTTTAAAACTTTTTCAGCGATTTAGCCCTGTTAAGTATGATTTAGAAGCTATTACTGTTAGTTTAGGATTTAAAGATTTTGACTTAAATCCTATTAAAGAATTTTGTAAAACTATAGATGTTCCTTATACCATAGAAGAAACACAGATTGCCGAAATAATATTTGATATTAGAAAAGAAAAAAATCCATGTTCCCTATGTGCTAAAATGCGTAGAGGCGTCCTTCATAACTCTATGAAGAAAAGGGGACTCAATGTTTTGGCATTGGGACATCATAGTGATGATGCTATAGAGACATTATTTATTAGTATGTTTTATTCAGGTAGATTGGCTACTTTTTCTCCTAAAACCTATTTATCTAGAAAAGATATCTATGCCATACGACCGATGATATATGTCACAGAGGCTCAAATAATAGGTGCAATGAGAAAACACAATATACCAATAGTAGAAAGCCCCTGCCCGATGGACAAGAATACAAAACGAGAAGAGGTAAAGCAACTTATGAAAAAAATATACAAAGACATCCCCGATGCACGAGATAGGATAATCACATCTATAAAAAATAAAGACCAGTTAAATTTATGGTTTTAGAAAATAAGAAAGGAGTTTGCGGTATGAATAGATTCATTAAAAAAATTATAGTTGGTACTGTTGCCACATCTGTTTTTTTCTCAAGTTTTAGTGTTGGATGGGCTGTAGACTTTGGAAAAGCCTTTTTAATCCATGAGGATACTTCCATAGAAAAAATAACTAGTTCAGTAACCTATGAACATATACGAAGATTTACATCTGAAGGTTGGATAAATATAAATGTGGTACGAGCTGATTTAACTGATAAATATACAGATGTAATCCCACTATTTAGTAAAAATGGACTTTCCTCTAGAGGAAGAATATCTCAAATGGTTAAAGATTCCCAAGCAGTAGCTGGAATAAATGGAGACTTTTTCGCTACATATCATAAGTCTTCTCCACTGGGCACTATGATTTCTAACGGAGATATGCTGGCGTCACCAATGAGCAATGTCCAAGATTTGCCTGTGTTATCTATATCTGAAAATAAATTTGCCAATATAGATATATGGCAATGGAATATGGAGGTTATCACTCAAAATGGAACTCCTATAACTGTATACTCTTTAAATAAAGATGCAAAGGTCTATGGAGAAGTAAGGATGTTTAATAAATATTGGGGAGAAAAGACATTGGGAAATACTTTCTTCAATGATATGGCTGAAGTCATAATAGAAGATGGCATAGTTACTGATATAAGAGTAGGACAAGAACCTACAGATATGCCTGAGGATGGTTTTGTATTAGTAGGAAGGGATAATGCAAAGGACCTTTTATTAAATAGTTTTAACATAGGAGATGAAGCAATGCTCAATATAACAACGTCTCCCAATTTTGAAGAAATTTCAGCAGCCATAGGTGGAGGCTCCCTATTAGTTAAAAATGGACAGATGACAGAATTTGCTATAAATATAAAGGGTAACCACCCCAGAACAGCTGCAGGAATTACACAAAATAAAGACACACTTATTATGGTTACTGTGGATGGACGACATAAATCATTTAAAGGTGTAAGTCAAGAAACTATGGCACAAATAATGATAGACTTAGGTGCATATGATGCTATAAATCTAGATGGAGGAGGCTCTACTACTATGGCTATAGCTCCAAAAGATAAAGATGAGCCCATTGTAGTTAATCATCCCTCCGATGGTAATCAGAGATCTGTCATAAATGGTCTAGGGGTATATTCAAGTGCACCACAAAGAGATTTAGATTATATAGAAATAATAACTAAAGATACAAATGTTTTTCCAGACACTTCAAGGGAATTTTTCATAAAGGGATATGATAAATATAATAATCCTGTAGCAGTAGATATAGAAGATGTAGATTTTGATATTGATGGTATTGAAGGAGAGTTTAATGAAAATATATTGATACCAAAGGAATCAGGAGAAGCTACAGTAACTGCCCGATATAAAGGAGAAAAGAATGAACTAGATATAACAGTATTAAATCCGGTAAACGAAATCGTCATAGAAGAAGATCAAATCCACCTAGACACTGATTCAGAAGTAGATTTATCTAAGATATTTGATGATATCTATGGTATAAATAATGATGGATTCATGTCTAAAATATCTCCTAAAGATATAAAATGGGAGATATCAGGTGATATAGGTGATATAGAAGACGGTATCCTCTACACCAATAAAGAACCCTCTTCTGGTGCATTGACCGCATATATTGGACAAGGAGTAAAAAATGTACTGGCTTCAATAGGTTACAAAGAGTTCTCATTGGAAGGTTTTGAAGATATATCTAAACTTGATTTTAGTTCTTATCCAGATACTGTGACAGGTAAAATAACCTTAGATAGAGAAGATAAAGAAGGTTCATCGTCAGCTAAACTGATGTATGACTTTACTACTACTGATGACACTAGAGCCGCATATTTAAATTTTGGCGAACAAGGTTTACCCATAAACTCTGTGCCAGATAAACTTGGCATGTGGGTATATGGTAATAATAGTAACCATTGGGTCAGAGGAAAAATAAAGGACAGCAAAAACAAAAGTTATAATATAGATTTTGCCCAAAGAGTAGACTGGGAAGGATGGAAGTGGATAACAGCAAATATCCCATCAAATATATCTGGTCCCATAACTTTAGACAAGATATATGTAGTAGAAACTAGTCCTATAAATAAAGATATTGGTCACATATTATTTGATGATTTAAAAGCACTTTATCATACAGAATTTGATATGATGGTTCTTCCAGAAGAAACATCTATAAAAGATCAAAAAAATAGACATGTAGAGCTAGAAGAAGGTGGTCTTAAATTCACTATATTTAACCATATCAACAATACAGATAATCTACTAAAACACCAAATAAATAATAAGATTTCAAAAATATTAAATGATGATAAAGTAGCATTTACCTTTAGTCCATTAAATGATATATTACTAGAGGATAAAAATACAAATATTGTCCCTATAACCAATGGATCTAAAGCATTTAGCCATGGTGATTCCGTATTTATGCAATTAGATGATAGTAATGGAGGCATAAGAAATACAGATGCTCAACAATGGTTGTGGCTTAAAAACTATCTCTATAATTCTAATGAGAAAAATGTAGTGATACTTATGCCTGAACCTATATTTGGAAGTAATGGTTTTTCAGACGATTTAGAAGCCGATTTATTCCACAGAGTTTTAAAAGATTTCTTGAACTTTGACAAAGAAATATGGGTAATATATGGAGGAAACAAGACTAAAGTTAATCTAAAAGATGGTATAAGGTATATGGAAATAGACAAAGGAAGTCTAGGAAATGATTTAAACATTGACAATATTTCTTATATGGAATTCACAATTAATGGAGAAGAAATTACTTATGAAATATTACCTCTTTTCCCTGAAAAAGAGTCAAAATAATATCATAAATAAATTTCCATATAGTTCAAATTCTAGTTCTATATAAGATTTTCAAATAACAGTTTATTGCAGTTTAATGTTTCTGTTGGTATATAGTGGGTACAAATTTCATAAGATATTATCCTAACATTTTACTACTCAATTAAAAGCAGGTGATTCTATGTATAATAAAAATAACTTTACAAATTTAAATGATGAAATTGAAGAGATTAGGGACAAGCTCAATGAATCTATTTCATTAGGAGAAGATCCTAACAAGATACTAAAGATAAGTCAACAATTAGACAAACTTCTTTCATTATATTATCGTAAAAAAAATAATCAAGTTAAATAATAAAAGCCCGATGTTTTATAAAACATCGGGCTTTTATTATTTTTAATTAAAATCACTAACTTTTTTTGTTCAGTAACTCATATACTATCTTACAAGTTTCAGCCTTTGTCAATTTTTCCTTAGGATTAAAGAGTCCATCGCTATCCCCTTTCATCAATCCCCTATCATAGACATTTTTTACTGAATCCATCGCACTCTCTTCTATCAATACAGCATCTTTTAATGGTAACTCATACTGGACATCCCTTTTACCCATAATTCTAGTCAATATAACGGCCATTTCTTCCCTAGTTACATAGTGTTCAGGTCTGAATTTATTGTCAACAAATCCATATATATATCCTGACTTGTCCAATGCCTTTACAGACTCCAATGCCCAAGGACTTATTTCGTCTACATCATCATATATTAGGGCATAATTTTCTGCTTCTAATTTTAAGGCCCTAGCCAATATATCACAAAGTTCTTCTCTACTTATATACATATCTGGATTAAAATTCTGTTCTCTAGGCTTAACTATGTCATGATTATTAAGATATACTATATATTCCTTTGACCACGAATCTGCTATATCTTCAAATGGTAGATTTTCATTGGATACTTCAGGTGGTTTACTTACTACATCTTCTGCCTTTTCTATCCAATTACCAGCTACCCATCCTGTCATATTTCCAGAACTCTTCTTTACCTTATAATAATAATATCCTTTATTTAATTTAGGTCCTTCCAGCACATCTAGTATAGCTCCATTACTAAATTTTCCTATAGAAGCGCCACCAGGATTATTTCTAACCATCAATGTAGTATTGACATCAACTTTTACTGTATCTCCTGGTTTATAAAACTCTATATCTCCTTTATGGATAGGGTTTGGAGTATTATATTTGGTGCTTTTATCAGGTAGTCCACTTTTTGGCAACCATTTTGGTGGAATCAACGTAATATCCTGATTATACTCTTCCTTTAATATCTTTTGAATAAGCTCTGGATATGTGTACTTTTTTAATCTCATATTTGGATTATTACTCTTTGCCCATCCATTATATGCCCATAACGCAAAGTACCAATTTTCTAATACATTTGGGTCCATATTTCCTACATCTGGTAGCTTGTCCACTGCCACATTCCATTTTCTTAAAAGCATCTCTGCACCAGCATCTATGTTGTAGTCTATGTCATATTTTAATTTATTAGTATCAAATCCAGCTCCCCTATTATGTATTTGCATAAGACCTATGCTACCCCTACTTCCAGTGAATACGGTACCATCAGTATTGAAATGTTTATATACACTTTCCACTCTGGCAATAGCCTTAAGCAATACTGAAGGTATCCCCCTCTTTCTAGCTATCTCTTCAATCCTTTTCTCTAATTCCTTCCTAGATGGATTTACCCTCTGTTTTTGAGATGCTACTGTTATATTAGTTATGGGCATTATTAGTATCATTGCAATTATAAAAACAGATAACATTCTTTTTTCATTTTTTCACCTCTTTTTCTTGGTTCTTAGTTCTTGGTTCTTAGTTCTTGGTTCTTAGTTCTTGGTTCTTAGTTCTTGGTTCTTAGTTCTTGGTTCTTAGTTCTTAGTGGGCACTAGTGCCCACTTCTTCCCTAACGACTAAGAGCTAAACACTAAGAACTGCATTTACTATTAAAAAACTATCGCTAATATTTTATAACAAATTTTACTATTTGTAAAAGTTTTCTGAACAAAAAAATTACCCAGGAATGATTTCCTAGGTAGTATTATTATAAGCTATTCATTTACAATTTTTTCTATAATTCCATTCACCCAGTCAATTCCCTCTTGACCATATTCAAATCCATTGTATTTAAAATCAGACCTAAACACTATGGGTGTATTTTTATCATGTTCAAGTACAATCCTTATTGTACTCTCTATATCAATCCATCCTTCTTCTTTACTCTGTTCTGGATGAACAGGTATTTTACCGTATTTCATTATATCTTCCAATCCCCTAGTATTCCATAGGTGTACAACTTTTACTTCAGAAATTATTTTAGACAGAGACTCACAATACTTCATCCCATTCAATTTACATGATAAATGCAAATTCCCCGTATCTAGACACAATCCTAACATATCATGCTTTTCAACTAGATCCTTCCAGTCCTCTGGCTTATACAACCTATCATCATATCCTGAATACTCTAAAAAGATAGGTATATTATACTTTTCCCCTAGCAACTGAAGCCTGTCACTGCCTTCCATTGCCATTTTTTTTATTTGATCTCCCTTTAATTTTTTGTCCATATCTTTAGATATGAGTTTTACTATCATATGATCTGTGGGCATACCTTTAACCATTCTCAAATTTTCTTCCAATATATCAAAAGCTGCATCTCTTAACCTTTTATTACTATGTAAATAATAGGTAGTAGTAGGATCAAACTGATGAAATATTGGGGCATAACAACCCACTTTTATAGAACTTTTTCTAGAAAGCTTCAATAAAGAAGTTATATCTTTAGTACTGGAAAAGTTATGACATAATTGCACCCTTTTAAAATTCTTCTTAGCAATATAATCCAACCCCACATTATGAACAGATATACCCAGTTGCTGATTCAAAATAATCACCCTCAAAACAGTTTTATAATATATATATATTATATGATTTAAAACATTTAAGTTATACTATTCTTTTTTCAGGACATATTATACCATATTTATATATTAACATACAATTGTGAAAACCTTATTTTAAAATATATCAATATTGAAAAAACAATTTATTTATTATACTGATTAATCAACACTTATGCTATAATAAGGTCAACATATATAAAGGAGTGGAGGTATGTGTTAATTAATAATTGGGTTAAGATAATTTTAGACTCACTATATGATGGAATCTTGATTATTAATAAAAAATCTATTGTTAAATATATTAATCCTTCATATACAAGAATTACTGGTGTCACCAAAGAAAATATCATAGATAAACCACTTGTTAAAATCCGCCCTGGTGCCAGACTTCCTGATGTAGTTAACAGTGGTCAAAAACTTTTAAGAGTTCCAAGATTAGAAGGGAATTCTGAATATATTGTCAATATGTCCCCTATAAAAGACGATGCTGGTCATATTATAGGCGGCATATCTGTTGTTACTGAAATTAATGATGTATACAAACTTACTAAAGAACTCAATAAATCCCATAAAATTATAAAAAATTTACAAAATAGAGTTAAAAGTATTCAAAAATCCAAATATACCTTTGAAGATATAATTTCTCAAGATCCTAAATCTGAATCCACAAAAAAGCTTGCAAAAAAGATTGCAAGAAAAGACACCAATGTACTTCTTTTAGGTGAAAGTGGTACTGGTAAAGAATTATTTGCCCATTCAATACATAACCAAAGCAGTAGAAAAGATGAGCCCTTCATAGCTGTGAATTGTGCATCTTTAGACTCTAATCTTCTTAAAAGTGAATTATTTGGTTATGAAGAAGGATCTTTCACAGGGGCCAAAAAAGGGGGAAAAATTGGACTATTCGAAGTAGCCAATGGAGGTACTATCTTTTTAGACGAAATATCTGAAATGGATTATGGTCTTCAAGCTAAGCTGTTAAGGACACTTCAAGAAAATACTATTAGACGTGTAGGAGGCTTATATGAAATACCAATAAATGTAAGAGTTGTAGCTGCGACTAATAGGGACCTACTCTCATTGGTAAACAATAACAAATTTAGAAAAGACCTATACTATAGAATAGCTATTTTCCCCATTACTATACCTCCACTAAGAGAAAGACTTGA
Source organism: Clostridiisalibacter paucivorans DSM 22131 (assembly GCF_000620125.1). Taxonomy (NCBI): domain Bacteria; kingdom Bacillati; phylum Bacillota; class Tissierellia; order Tissierellales; family Thermohalobacteraceae; genus Clostridiisalibacter; species Clostridiisalibacter paucivorans. The sequence goes on from NZ_KK211075.1 coordinate 54,086, forward strand.
AGATATAATACCTATATCTAATCAATTTTTAGATAATATGCAGCGAGAATTAAAAAGGCGATTAGAGATTTCGGATAATGCAAAAAAGTTATTAATAAGCTATGAATGGCCAGGCAATATAAGAGAACTTAAAAATGTAATAGAATTTTCAGCTAATATGACAGATGACTCCATAATTCATGTTAGAGATTTGCCAAAAATTATACAACAAGTGGGAATACAAAAAAATTTAATATCTATTCGCCCATTAGAACAAGTAGTAAGAGAGTCAGAAATAGAGGAAATAAACAAAGCCCTACATAAATATGGCAATTCCGTTAAAGGTAAAAAAATGGCCGCTAAGTCTCTAGGCATCTCCTTAGCATCGCTTTATAACAAGCTTTCAAATACAAAGTAATCTCAAAGCATCTTTGAAAACCATCAAGGATGCTTTCTAATTTTTTAGAAATATACTTTTGTTTTCTAGAAAATTAGAAAACCTTTTCATAGCTAATCTGTAAGTTTTATGATATCTTTTTAACAAAACTTTCTACTTTTTTATAAACGTATATTCTTTTATTATATTCTTATTTGTTAAATAAGCCCTTTGTATTTTGGCACAGTATGTGCAATATTAAATTAATAACCGCGCGGTAATATTAAAATGGAGGTTGATTTCATGCTTGCATTATTAGGTTTTATCACTATTGCATTATTGTTAATTGTGATAATGACTAAAAAACTTTCTCCAACAGTAGCTTTAATAGTTATACCTACTATTACTGCGACTATAGGAGGTTTTGGAAAAGATTTAGGTAAATTTATGACTGATGGCATAAAAAATATTTCAACTGTAGGCACCATGTTCATATTTGCCATACTATTTTTCGGTATACTTACCGATGCTGGAACCTTTGATCCTATTATTAATAAAATTTTAAAGGTAGTAGGTAAAGACCCTATTAAAATAGTAATGGGATCGGCCATACTGGCTATGTTGGTTCATTTAGACGGCTCTGGTGCTGTTACTTTTTTAGTAACGATACCAGCAATGATACCTTTATATGATAAATTAGGTATGAGAAGAACCACATTGGCATGCATTGCAGCCCTTTCTGCAGGTACCATGAATATGCTTCCTTGGGGAGGTCCTACATTGCGAGCGGCTACAGCTCTTGAAATGCCGGTTACACAATTGTTTAATCCTCTAGTTCCTGCATTTATCGGGGGAGTTATCTTTATATTATTAGTTGCCTACTGGTTGGGAAAAAAAGAGAAGAAAAGGTTAGGAAATATAGTACTTGAAGATATAAATGTAGAAAGAAATATTGCTGAAGATAAACTTGCTTTAGCAAGACCGAAAATGTTTCCTATAAACTTAATGCTAATTATAGTCTCTATTGGTGTCTTGATATCAGGTAAACTTCCACCTCACATCATATTTATGATAGCATTTTCAATTTCTATAGTAGTAAATTATCCAAATGTAAAGGCCCAAAGAGATAGAGTAGATGCCCATGCCAAGGCTGCTCTAATGATGGCTAGCATACTATTTGCAGCTGGTGGATTTATAGGTATAGTAAAGGGTTCAGGTATGATTACAGAAATGTCTAATGTGGTTGTAAAGGCAATCCCTAATTCTTTAGGCAAACAAATTCCTTTGATCACAGGAATATTTTCTATGCCTGCCAGCTTACTATTTGATCCAGATTCTTTTTATTTTGGGGTAATGCCCGTCTTATCTTCAGCTGCTAAAGGATTTGGTATTGATGCTGTAAATGTTGCTAGGGCATCAATATTAGGACAAATGACTACCGGATTCCCAGTAAGCCCATTAACAGGCTCTACATTTTTACTTATGGGACTTACAGGAGTAGATTTAGGAGAACATCAAAAAAAGACTATACCATTAGCATTTTTGACTACTATAGTAATGCTAATAATTGCAATAATAACTGGTGCAATAGTTATGTAAAAAAATTGTTTATAGAAATGGAGGATTTCAGAATGAAAAGTATTAAGATAGGTTGTGGTGCAGGTTATGCTGGAGATAGAATAGAACCTGCTATAGAGATGATGGAAAAAAGTGATATAGATTATATAGCTTTTGAGTGTTTAGCGGAAAGAACTATAGCCATAGCACAACAGGAAAAGATGAAAAATCCACAAAAAGGATATAATCATCTTTTAGAATATAGAATGAGAAAAATTCTCCCTATATGTAAATCAAAAAATATTAAAGTAATAACAAATATGGGAGCAGCAAATCCCGAAGGAGCAATAAGAAAAATAAAAGAAATAGCTCAGGAATTAAATATAAAAGGGCTCAAAATAGCCGCTGTAATTGGAGACAATATATATGATAATATATCAAAATATATGGATATGAAAGTTCTTGAAACAGAAAAACCTTTAAAAGAATTAGAAGGTGAAATAGTTTCTGCCAATGCATATTTAGGCGTTGATGGTATACTTCAAGCACTTGAAAATGATTCTGACATAATAATCACAGGCAGAGTAGCAGACCCTGCTCTATTCTTAGCCCCTATGATTTATGAATTCAATTGGTCTTTAGAAGACTATGAAAAGATTGGAAAAGGTACATTAATTGGTCATTTACTAGAGTGTGGAGGCCAAATCACAGGTGGATACTTTGCCGATCCCGGATATAAAGATGTAGATGATTTATACAAATTAGGGTTTCCTATTGCAAATGTATATAAAAACGGAGATGCAATAATCACTAAAGTACAAGGTTCAGGAGGTAAAGTTACAGAGTCTACTTGTAAAGAACAACTCTTATATGAAATCCATGACCCAAAACGATATATAACTCCTGATGTTATAGCCGATTTCTCCAATGTATCAATACAACAAATTGACAATGACCAAGTACAAATCAGTGGAGGAAATGGCATAGAAAAAACCGATACCCTAAAAGCAAGTATAGGTTATTTTGATTGCTTTATAGGTGAGGGAGAAATAAGTTATGGTGGCCCAGGTGCCTATGAAAGGGCTAAATTAGCAGGAAAAATAGTTGAAAAAAGATTGAAAATGCTAAATATCTCTACCAAAGAACTTCGTATAGATTTAATAGGTATAAATTCACTATATAAAGATCAGATAAGTAATACTTTAAGTTCGTCAATTGCTCCTGAAGTAAGACTTAGAGTAGCAGCACGAACAAAATCAAAAGAAAATGCTACTACTATTGGAAATGAAGTAGAAGCTTTATATACAAATGGGCCCGCAGCTGGTGGTGGAGCCACAAAATCTGTAAAAAAAATAATATCTATGGCATCAATATTCATACCAAGGAAAGATATTGATACTAATATCTTATACGAGGAGGTATAAAAATGAAACTTAGAGAAATTGCTCATTCAAGAACAGGAGATAAGGGAAATCTATCTAATATATCCCTTATAGTATATAATATTGAGGATTATGAAAAAATAAAAAAATATGTTACACCTGCAGTAGTGAAAGAATGGTTTAAAGATATAGTTAAAGGAGAAGTAGTTAGATACGAACTGCCTAATATAGGAGCCTTAAACTTTGTAATGCATAATGCATTAGGTGGAGGAGTAACTAGATCCCTTGCAATAGATAAACATGGTAAATCCTTAAGTTCAGCTTTGTTAAATATGGAAATATAAATCAATAAGCCTCCTTAAGTTAAACTTAAGGAGGCTTAAATCAAAATTTATCACTAAGATATATCACATTTCCTTCCCTATTATATCCCTTAGTTAGGTATTTACATATATCTATACCTAGTTTGTTCATTTTTATAGTATATATATGTTCTCCATCAATTACATCCTGATGATTCAATTTTTTAGTATATTCTATATCAAATATCCCTAATGCATTAAAATAATAGGTGATTTTAGAATTGAATATATCGGTCATTCTAATATCTATTAGGTTGCCATTCTCATATATGAACTCAAATATATCATCCACATCTTCAATATCTTCTACAATTTTTTCAATATCTACATTTACGAAGGCATTTATAACTTCTTTATAATTATAGATCATTCCTGGTTTCAAATCTGCTAGATGCTCCAATATTGCGTTTCTATTATTGTATTCTTTAGTATCATTGAAAAAATCATCATTTACAAGCCTTTTCCAATCACATTCTTTCCAAATATAAATCAGAAATAGTGATGCCTTTTTTGAACAACTAAATTTTATATATTCATTATACTTTTCCCCTAATTCCAATAACTCTCCATTTATATGAAATATGTCCTTATCTATAGAGAATAGATAAAATAAATGTATCAGTAAAACATCTATTTGATTGGGTGCACTCTTTAATACTTCTGGATTAGTCATAATATTATTTAACGAAATAATATTCTCTCTATTTATAAATTTATTTATCTTAGTTAGCTTTACCTCATGCTCTTTTATATAAGTTAAAAAATTAATATAATCATTTACTATATTAATCTTTTTATTATCAATATGTTTTTCAAATATCCTCTCTAAACCTTGATCAAAAGAAAAATCTTTTACAATAACATTTTCACAATCTTTCTCATCTTCATAGGAATAAAATATATCCAAATAATAATCCTTATCTTTGGTCACTCTTAATATGTCATTATAGGTATGTTTATCTATTATATCTTTTATATTTAAATATTTTGCATATTTTCTCACCGATGTTATAGTTTGCAACAAATCATTTTTAGATATAAAATATCCATCATCTATTCCCCATTCAATAAAATTCACTATAGTATCCTCATTGAAATCAGATATAGCATCCTCTTGATGTAAAAAATAATCATAATATCCCCTTATTACCTTCATATGTTTTATAGAAGTCTTTTCACTTATTCCCTGAACATTAATCATGAAGTCTCCAAAATCTTCAATAATGTCTTCTACATCTTCATTGTAAGCATCCATATCCTCTTCATCCATATAGTCAGTATAAAAGTAATCATATGCCTTATAAAGTATATAACTATATCTCTTCAAAAATTCTTCAATAGTTAGTCCCTGCTCATCAGATATATCTTTATACATATCCATTATTAAAGATATAAATTCATCTTTCACACTGGGATATAGATAAGAATCTATACCAAAAAATACCGTATTCCCTTTAACATGGGCTATTCTAGATAGTTTTATATATCCTGGTTTTATATCCTCTTTAGAAATACTAGATTCTCGAACTAGGCGCTCTTCGTTTAAAATTAAATCTTTTACATAAACATATTCCCCTTTTATCTCTAATATCTCATATAAAGATAAAAAGCTTTCTCTAATACTCTCATATGCATATAACTCTTCATCGTTTAAACTATCTTTATATTTTTCAATAAAAAGTTCAATAAATCTTTTTCCATTAGGTGTTACATAATCTAGTATAAACCAATAATTCATTACTGCTTCCCTATGTGTCTCATCTATACCATTAAAGGAAAAAATCTTTATATCCTTCCATCCTTCTTTATTAATCGTATCTGTGGTAAATTCAAAAACTTTCTCTATTAGGTCTTTCTCGTATTCTATTATATCATTGTAATCCAATGGTTAACCCTCCTACAGCATTTGGAGTTATTATACCATATATGAAATCTTCATGTCACTAATTACGCAAATGTGTGTCATACAAAATCATATCATGCATTTTGGACTTCTAGTTTTTTGAATCCTTTTTTTACTTGTATTCCTATAGGTAACGCAATGATTATACCTACACTAGTTGTTAGTATGGATCCTGGAATTTTACTCAATGGCGCTACAAAATTTCCACTGAAATATACATTTGTAAAATAGTATCCCACAAGGGATATTATTCCTCCTACAAAATAAGCAAATGCATTCATATAAATATTTTCTCCATTGAATTTTCTTGATTGCGATATGTTAGCCACAATATATGCCATAGCTCCTTTAATTATCAATGTAAAAGGAGCATAGCTAAAAAATCCTCCAAATATATCAAATAAAAACATACCTCCACCTGATGCTATGGCTGAATCCATTGGATTTAATATCAGTGCAGTAATAAATAATGTTGCAGTACCAAGATGCATCATACTGGGTCCTATAGGTATATGTATATATGTAGCTGCCATATTTACTGCTATAAATAATCCCAATAACACTATTCTCCTTGTTGTCCATTCTTTTCTGCTAATTGTAATCACAATCAACCCCTTTATTTTATAATTGTATCTGTTATTTATAGATACAATTATATTATTTCATAAAAATTGTATCTGTTCAATACCTTTTTTTTAAAAAGTGTAACTGTTTTTTCAAAATTACTGAAATTTCAGTAACAAAATGTTGCAAGTGTAACATTTTGTTATATATTTTTATATTTTTTCATCTGTAAATATCTATCAAATATAGGTAATTGCCCTTTTTTATAGTCATTCTATACTTGGCATAGATATTGCTTGTTCATATATATAGATTACAAAAGATACTGAGGAGGCAATTAGATATGGAAAATTTCAAAGAAATCTACAAGAATAAACTATTATCTGTAGATGAAGCATTAAAATTAATTAATACAAACGACGTAATAATTGCTGCTCAAGCAGCAGCTGAACCTATGGTATTATTGGAAAATCTTCATAAGATAAAGGAAAATGGAGTATCGGGAGTACAACTTCAAACTTGTCTGCCCATGGGAAATTATGAGGTGATGAAAAATCCTCAATATAAAGATATAGTGTTTAATCATGGATGGTATTTTACTAAGGCATTGAGAGATGCCCATAAAAAAGGCAATGCTACCTTTACTCCTCAACATGCCCATATAGCAATTTGGAAAAAATTAGCTGGTGTAAAAGATAAAAGATTGATACTTTTCTGCACATGCTCTCCGATGGATAAGCATGGATATCTCTCACTATCCATAAGTAATATATACGAAAAGGATTTGATAGATGCTGGCGCCCATATTATATGTGAAGTAAACCCCAACTATCCAAGGACCTTTGGTGACAACATAGTGCATGTCAGTCAAATAGATGCTATAGTAGAAACCAACAGAGATGTACCAGAAGTAAATATAAATCCCTATACAGCTATAGATAGACAAATAGGACAAAACATAGCTGAACTTGTGGAAAACGGTGCCACAATACAGCTAGGAGTAGGAAATATACCCAATGCTGTAGCCAATGAATTGAAGGTAAAAAAACATTTGGGCATCCATACAGAAATGTTTACTGAAACCATGGTAGATTTAATAGAATGTGGTGCAGTGGATAATTCTAAAAAAGGCTTTTATAATGGCTATTCAGTATGTGCCTTTGCCTTTGGATCTAGAAAGCTTTATGATTATTTAGACGATAATCCCACAGTATTGTTTAAATCAGGTTCATGGGTTAATGACCCATTTCAAATAAAAAATAATAAGAAATTCACATCAATAAATGCCAGTCTCGAAATAGATTTAACAGGTCAATGTGCCTCTGAATCTATTGGCAATATCCAATATACTGGAACTGGTGGGCAAGCAGATACTGTATTGGGTTCTCAACGTTCAGAAGGTGGAAAATCCATTATAGCAATGCACTCTACCTATAAGACAAAAGATGAATCAGGAAATGAAAAATTATGCTCTAAAATAGTACCGTTCCTAAAACAGGGTTCTATTGTCAGCCTTTCAAGAAATGATGTGGACTATGTGGTTACAGAATATGGTGTTGCTTGGCTAAGGGGATTGTCTGTAAAAGACAGAGTAAATGCCCTTATAGATATATCCCATCCTGATTTTAGAGATTGGCTTAGATTTCAATCTAAGAAACACTATATATGGTAAGTATGATTAGTAAATATATTTTTAAAATTTTTAACTAAATAATAAAAGGAGGTTTTATAGTATGAATAAAAATGATGCTTGGGTAAAAATTTTACTAGTAGGAGCAATCCTTATGCTAATAGCTCAAGTTGCTAAATTACCTATACTTCTTGTACTTTCATTCCCTATAGTTATGGTATCGTGGATGACATTGGGGGCACTGAGAAAAAACAAGATTGGAAAAGGGTTGAAATTCTCTTTAATTTCGCTTTATATCATCTGGACAATAGGCTTCTTAGCTATGACCCTTATAGACAGTTCCACATTTAGTGGTACTGTATTAGGGTTTATGCCTGGTACAGCTATTATGGTATATGGTGTATGGATTCTACCCTATATATTTGGCACTCTAGTATATGGTATTAGGTTTGACAAAGACTATTTAGACGATAGTGACATAACAAAATTTGAAAAGAAAATAGGTCATGAGACAGAACTTCACTAAATCCAAAGGAGGTATTAAATAATGAGTACAGTCATAACAGTAATAATAATCTATATGTTAATCGTATTGGCTATTGGATTTTGGGCAATGAAAAAGACTAAAGATTCATCAGACTTTTTTGTTGCAGGAAAACAATTGGGTATTGTAGCAGTTGCCATGGCATCATTTTCTGCTGCCATATCAGGATATGTATTTGTTGGAGGCCCTGGTTTAGAATACAAATTGGGAATAGGTACCCTTTGGATGACCTTCCCCACCTCTATATCATTTACCATGGCTTGGTTAATACTAGGTAAAAAAATGAGATTTTTAGCAGAAACACGGGACTGTATGACAGTTGCCGATGCAATATATGCCCGATACAAAAGTAAAGGTGCCAGTTTCTTATCTGCAATCGCTTCATTAGTAGGACTTATACTTTACTTAGCAACTCAAATAAGTGCCTTTGCATTTATACTTTCACCTATATTCGGATGGTCTTTTAAAACATCAGTAGTTATAGGTATGGCAGTAGTGCTTATATACTCTGTCGCAGGTGGTATGCTTGCAGGTGTATATACCGATGTTTTCCAAGGTTCCATAATGGCAGTAGCTTCATTATTTGTCTTTGGCTATACACTGGTACATGGTGGTGGTATGGCAAATATGACTGCCACCCTTGCAAATAAAGTAAGTCCTGAGTTTGTTGGCCCCTATGGCCTAGTAGGTCCTGGTCTTGCTATAGGTTGGTTCTTCTGTCTATCTATAGGTATAGTTGGCCAGCCTCAAATTGCTCATAAATTCTATATGATAAAGGATGTAAAAAAATTGAAATGGGGTCCCGCATTGGCAGGTTTAGCAGGCATGTTGGGAGGACTACTATGGTTAGGTGTTGGATTGGCAGTAAGATATAAAGTAGAGATAGGAGAATTAGCTGCTTTAGAAAATTCAGACTATGCTATATCCATATTCTTAAACACATATTCTCCCAAAATATTGGCAGGAATCATATATGCTGGTATCATATCTGCCGTTATGTCCACAGCTGACTCATTTATAAACCTTGCATCAGCATCTATAGTTAGAGATATCCCTAAAATATTTGATAAGCATATTTCTTCTAAAAAAGAATTGCAATATGGTAGAATTGCAGTAGTATTCTTATCAATACTTACGGTTATAGTGTCATTCATATTTGGAACTAAAGGAATAGCCATATTGGGCGCATTTGGATGGGGAACCTTCGCAGCAGCATTAGCTCCAGCATTAGGTATAGGTCTAAACTGGAAACGTGGAACTAAGGAAGGTGCATTCTGGTCAATATTAATTGGACTACTATTAAATGTCGGTCTAGAAGTATCCAAAAGCTTGGGAGCATCATTCTATCAAAATATATTTGCTCCACTCAAAATCTATAATGGTACATTGACATTAGTCATCTCTGTTATAATATATATAGTCGTTTCATATATGACATCAGAGCCTAAACTAGATAGTGATATGAACGCAGTAATGGATTCTTAAATCATACCATGAAAGTAGATGATTCCCATATGAGTGAATATATAATAGATATTTTATCAAAATTTTTTGAAGTAGGGTTCTATCAAAAACAATATTATGACATAGTTATCACTAACAAAAAATTGATATTAGTATGGCTAGGTGAAAGCTTCAAGCCCTGGATGCTCAGGGCTGACCCTGGTCAAAATAAAAGAGACAATCTATCATCTTTAGATATCGATAACATAATAAGATATAGTAAAAATAATATAATTATAGATTATAGTCATATAAAGGATATCAATTTAAACAAGAGAAACCTTTTTAAAAATGCTTATATTGCAGTAACTACTAGAGATGAAGAATACAAATTATATACAGAAGATAAAAAGATAGATATGAATAAGGTTTTTCATACCTTAAATAAGATACTTAAAGCCAAAGTTAGCCTGAAATAAGATAATACTAAATATACCTAACATATTTAAAGGCATAGAGCAGCCCCTCTATGTCTTTTCTATTTCTTTATGGTATTATATATATATACGAAAATGTCACAAAGGATGATGCCTCATGAAAAACTTTATTAATTCAAAAGAGTTTATAGCATTTTGTCATAGTGCCTTTGATAATATACCCATAGCCATAGATTTTTTAGATAAAGATGGCCGTATGATCTATATAAATAAAGCCTTCTCAGACTTTCTTCAAATTCCCATAAAAAATATGATAGGAAAACTAGTTACCGAAATAAATCCAACATCAAAATTTTTGCTAGCATTAAATGAAAAAAAAGCAGATATCGCTGTGAGACATGTATTCCCCAATGATAGAGAGGCCATATGCCACAGGATACCCATATTTGACAATAATGGCGAATTAATGGGCGGACTAGGTATGATTTTATTTGAAAAAGTCAATGAAATGAAAGAAATATTAAAAAAATGTGAAATACTAGATAAAAACCTTACACTATACAAAAATGAAATTGCTCGATTAAATAGTGCAAAATACACCTTATCAGATATCATAGGAAATGCTAAACCCATGACATTATGTAAAAAAAAGGTTAGAAAAATAGCCAATTTAAATCTCAATGTATTAATATCTGGAGAAAGTGGTGTGGGCAAAGAGCTTTTTGCTCAAGCCATTCACAACGAAAGTAATCGTGCCCATATGCCCTTTGTAAGTATAAACACCTCTGCAATACCAGAAAACCTATTGGAGTCTGAATTATTTGGCTATGAAGAAGGGGCATTTACTGGGGCAAAATCTGGAGGCAATATAGGAAAATTTGAACTGGCCAATGGAGGGACTATATTTCTAGATGAAATAGCAGATATGCCCTATTATATGCAGGCAAAAATATTGAGGGTGATCCAAGAAAAAGAAATAGTTCGTATAGGAGATAATAAACCTATCCCCATTGATATAAAAATCATATCTGCAACACATAAAAACTTAGAGAAAATGGTTGCCAATAATAAATTTAGAGAAGATTTATATTATAGATTAAATGTATTAAATCTAGAAGTACCTCCATTAAGAGAACGAACTGAAGATATACCTGAACTATCAGAAAATTTTCTTATGGAATTCAATAAAGAATATGGTTTTTATAGAAAATTATCAAAAAATGCCATGGATATCCTAAAAAGTTATTCTTGGCCCGGTAATGTAAGAGAATTGAGAAATGTCTTAGGTAAGGCATGTGTAAATGCAGACAATACTATAATAACTGCCAATGATTTGCCTGCAAACCTATTCATAGATTCCATAGTTAAAGACAATAAAAACGATTCAGGATTTTATAATATAATAAAAAAAGTAGAAAAACAATTAATTAAAAACGCCCTTACTCAAAGCAATAACAATAAAGCAGAGGCAGCGAGAATTTTACAAATACCCCGCATGACACTGTATAGAAAAATAGAAGATTTAAAAATTGATATTTAAAATAATTATTATCTTGACAATAATTTCATTAATTGATAAAATATTAACAAGTTCAATGTTATTGAGAGTATTCTTAATTTCATTGTCCATAATAATATATAAGTACGACCTAACAGAATGGAGTTTTTCTCATCTGAAAGGAAGGATTATACAAGACGTTTCATTATGAATTCTATGCCTTCTTTTTAGAGAAGGTTTTTTTATTTGTATAATAAAGGATGTGTAAATATGAAAAGAATTGCTGTTATTGGCGCTGTACTAGATGAACCTAAAAAAATTCAAAAGACTTTTAATGATACTATAGCAGAATATTCCCATATAGTAAGGGGACGAATGGGACTCCCCTTTGAAACAGAAGGTATATCTGTTATTTCCATAACAGTTTTAGGAGAAATGGATGAAATCAATAGTCTAACAGGAAAATTAGGTAATATCCCCCATGTATCAGTAAAGACTTCTATCTCTAAAAAGACAGTAAAATAAAAGAATATAGCAAAGGAGATATCTATGAAAAGATTAATTGATAAACTCCATATTGAAAGTAATCTATCTAAAAATGAACTTCTTAACCTCTTAAACAATATGACATCAAAAGATATAATATATCTAAAAGAAAAAGCCAATATGGTACGAAATAAACATTATCAAAACAAGGTATTTCTAAGGGGTTTGATAGAATTTACTAATCATTGTAAATCCCATTGTATCTATTGTGGTATAAATGCCAAAAACTCCTTGGCCCACAGATATAGACTTTCTAAGGAAGATATTTTGAACTGCTGTAATACAGGATATAAACTGGGATACCGTACCTTTGTATTACAAGGTGGAGAAGATCCTTATTTTACCGATGACAAAATGGTAGACATTATTGAAACCATAAAGACACAATACCCCCATTGTGCCATTACTTTATCTATAGGAGAAAAGAGCTATCAATCCTATAAAAGATTTTATGACTCCGGTGCAGATAGATATCTCCTCCGACACGAAACTGCATCTAAATCCCTATATGAGTCTTTACACCCAAATATGAGCTTTGAAAATAGAATAAGGTGTCTCTATGACCTAAAGTCCATAGGTTATCAAGTAGGTGCTGGATTTATGGTGGGTCTTCCAAATCAAACTAATGAAGATCTAGTACAGGATCTACTATTCTTAAAAAAACTAGGTCCCCATATGGTTGGAATAGGTCCATTTATCCCCCATGAAGATACTATATTAAGAAACTGTTCTTCAGGCACAGTAGATAAAACTGCCATACTTCTAGCCATGATCCGACTTATATTGCCAGATGTACTACTCCCTGCCACAACGGCATTGGGGACTCTACATCCCACAGGTAGAGAAAAAGGGCTAAAGTCAGGGGCAAATGTAGTTATGCCCAATCTATCTCCTACAAATGTAAGGGAAAAATATTCTCTATATAATGGCAAAATTTGTACTGGTGAAGAAGCAGCAGAATGCATGAATTGTATCAAAGGACGTATTGAAAGTTCAGGATTTATTTTGGACTTTTCTAGAGGAGATAATATTAATTGGAAACGAAAATATTAAAATAAGGAGAGGTTTCTTATGAATAGTACTCCCTCAGCTAACAGGCCCCATATAGTATTATATGGGAATAGAAATAGTGGTAAATCTTCGTTGCTCAATGCTATCATTGGACAGGAAATTTCTCTAGTATCAGATATAAAAGGCACCACTACCGATCCTGTAACTAAATCTATGGAATTAATACCTCTAGGCCCTGTGGTATTTATAGATACTGCAGGGTTGGATGATATGGGTACATTGGGAGAACTTAGAGTTAAAAGAACATTAAAAATACTCCAACGCACAGATTTTGCCATATATGTAATGGATGGAAATAAAATAGATAAAGAAGATTATAAAAAAGCTATCCACAATTTTAAAAAATTTCATATTCCATATATGACTGTTATCAACAAAATAGACAGATTGTCTAAGGATAATCTTAATAATTTGAAAAAGATATATCCCAATGCCATATTTGTATCGGCAAAAGAAGAATTTCATATCCTTGAACTCAAGGATAAACTAATAGAAGGTATTCATAAGCAAGAAGAAGATCCACCTATAGTAGGAGATTTAGTACCGTATAATGGAACTATAATATTGGTAGTCCCCATAGATTCAGAGGCACCGAAGGGTCGTATTATCCTGCCACAGGTTCAAGTGATAAGAGATGCATTGGATCACGGCATAAAGTCCTATGTAGTAAGGGACACAGAGCTATCCAATGCACTAAAAGATTTAAATCATGTAGATTTAGTAATAACTGATTCCCAAGCATTTAATAGAGTAGATCAAATAGTCCCTAATAATATATCCCTTACCAGCTTTTCCATATTATTCGCCCGCTATAAGGGAGATTTAAATGCCTTTATTGAAGGTATTCACACGCTGGAAGAATTGAAAGAAGGAAGTAAGATATTGATATCGGAAAGTTGTACCCACAATCATTCCCATGAAGATATAGGAAGAGTTAAAATTCCCAATGGATTGGAAAGACACCTCCGTAAAAATTTTGATTTTACCTTTAGAATGGGACACGACTTCCCCAATGATGTATCAAAATATGACTTGATCATACACTGTGGGTCATGTATGGTAAACAGCAAAACTATGAGTACCAGAATTCAAATGTGTAGAGAACAAGGAGTACCAATCACTAACTATGGTATGGTACTGGCCTATTTATCAGGTATATTAAAAAGAAGCATGGGAATATTTAAGTCCTAATTTATATCCAGTAGTCGGTAGTATACCAACTACTGGATATATTTCATTCCATCAACTCATAGCTATTGAGTATAACTGGCATTTTCAAAGTATCTAATACCCTTTCCAATAGCACCCCTTCTCTTTTATTATAATTAAATCCATAACTGGCCCTAATAGCTGTCGTTATAAATTGTACCGATTTATCTAAGGCTATAGGTAAACTATCACCTGTGAGCAAACTGCCTATCAATACACTGGTAAAGGTATCTCCTGTACCTGGAAAATTGGCAGGAATATATTTGCAACCTACCTTCCAAAACTTATTGTTAATCCTATCATATGCCATCACATCTGTGTTGCCCAATTCATATTCATCGGGAACACTGGTAATAACCACTATGGAGGGTCCCATATCTGATAACTCCATAAGCCACTCCTTTACCTTACATTGGTCAATATTGTCCACTACAGGCCTGTCTAATAAGTAAGCAGCCTCTGTAAAATTAGGAGTAATTATATCTGCTTTTGTTATTAATCCCCTCATCTTTTGTACCATATCTTTATCCATAGTAGTATACAGTTCTCCCTTATCTCCCATTACTGGATCTACCACTGTGATATTGGACTCATTACCAAAATCATCAATAAACTGTGAAATTATATCTATTTGTCTAGTTGAAGCTAAAAACCCGCTATATATACAGTCAAAATCTATATTTTCCTTTTTCCAATGATTCATATAGTCTTCCATAGAATCAGTCAAATCTACAAATGTAAAATCCTCAAAATCTCCAGTATGAGTAGACAAAACTGCTGTGGGAAACGGACATACCTGAATACCCATAAATGAAAGAACTGGAATTATTGATGTAAGAGCTGCCCTACCAAAGCCTGATAAATCGTGGATAGCAGCTACCCTTTTAACTGGATTATGCATTATTATCATCCCCTTATTTTGAACATAAAAATATTATAACATAAAAATAAGGTGACAAAGAAAATCTTCATTGTCACCTCATCAAAAGGGAATATAATCCTATTCCCACAAAGGCACCTATACTATCTATCAATACATCAACTGCTTGAGCACCTCTACCTGGCACAAATAGCTGATGGATTTCATCTGAAATGGCATAAATGACACAAAATAAAAAAGAAAAAACAAATGCCCTATACCCTTTTACCCCAGTTGTTATAAATGCATTCATGGTCAATATACCCAAAATAAAATATACTGCACCATGGGCACACTTTCGTACTATATGGTCAAATTTTGAAACTACATCCTTGGTATTATCTGTTTCAATATCTAAAGATACAAGTCTCCCTACTGCCTTTATTATTACTTCTGTTACCCTTTTACTGAGATTACCAGATTCTGTTGCTGGTTGAGCCGATAAAGCAAAAATAAATAGCATCCAAAATACAACCATTGCCCATGAAAAAATCACCATCATTTTCTTATTTTTAAATACATCCATTACATCATACACCCTTTAACACCCGAAAATATTTACTAAGGTTTTACTTATTCAAAAAATCTAAGATATTTTGTTGAAGATTGATACCTCTTTATAATTAAAATAGGTTTCTTAGAATGGGATGCCACCCTTTGAGGTAATGTGGATAGAAAATTACGCTTAAACCTCTTACTGGAATCTCCCACAATAGTCAAGTCGCTGTCATTTGTTGCTTCAAGGATAGCATCTGTTGGAGAATACTTTTCTAAAAGCTCATATTGTACATCTATATTTTCCTCCATTTCAGCAATTTCTTTTAATTCTTCCAATGCATATTTCTTTTCTTCTTCACTTGTATCTGGATTTATAACCCTCAAGACCTTTAATGTTGCACCAGTATTTAAAGCCAATCTTTTACCTAGAAACAAACCATATCTAGAGTTGTGTTTACCATCATATGCAACCAATATTTTTTTAGGATCTTTAGTAAAATGTCCCTTAAGTACTGCTATATGAGTCTTAGCATTGGTCAATATTTTATGGGTTATTCCCCCTATTGCATATTGTAATCTATTTCCTCTTTGCCATCCCATGATGATTAGATTGGCCTTCTCTTTTTCACTCTGTTCCATTATAGCATTAGAGACATCATGGTCAAAGGTAATGACATATTTTTGCCTATGACTGGTCACTTCTGTCCATTCACTAAATACCTTTTCTAATATCTTACAATCCTTACTTTTTGAATCATGATAACACTCTCTAGCAGCATTTAATGCCGTCTGCTCTGGTACTTTAACAACATTTAATCCAATAATCATATCTCCTAGCCTATCAGCAAGATACAATAAATCTTCTTCATTGTCAGGGTTTGATATGGGTACCAATATCCTTTTCTCTTCTGAGTGAATATCTATAGGTACCTCTCCTTCTCCTAAATAAGATTGAATACTATAATTAAATTCAATCTTATCCCTGCCAGTAAAAACATATAGAAATATCCCTATAATAATAACCACTAGAGCAAACACCATAGAAAATACACCTAATGAAGGTAATAATAAAAGACTACCAACTATACCTATTATCTGAGTAAATGGATAGAAAGGATCTTTAAAACTAGGAGCATAATCTGGATTTTTGCTCTTCCTATATATCAATACTGAAAAATTAACTAAGACAAAAACCATTACATTAAAAGTAGACCCTAACTTAGCTAATTGCTCTACATCAAATAATATCAATAACCCCAACATAGTAACTCCTGTCACAAGTATGGCACGATAAGGTGTTTGGAATTTCTTATGTATCTCTACTAGAGAACGGGGTAATAAATTGTCCCTAGCCATTGCAAAGGGAAACCTAGATGATGATAAAATAGCAGCATTGGCAGTAGATACTGTAGCAAAAAAACCTGCTATTGTAATTATAATACGACCTGGTGTACCTGCCATTATAGTTGCTGCATAGACAAGAGGTGTATTAGTATTCAATAGACTTTCCAACGACACCATACCATTTACAGTAATAATTATTCCTCCATATATAAGTATAACCAATATTACTGAACCTAAAAAAGCTCTAGGGATATTTTTAGACGGGTCTTTTACTTCCTCAGAGATAGCTGCAAGTTTTACTATACCTAAATATGAGATAAAAATAATCCCAGTTGTTTCAAAAACTGAAGATACACCATAGGGCATAAAGGGTTTTAATAATTTTTTATCTATCATAGCACTTCCTCTAATGGTAAATACCAATAAAATTAAAATCAATCCCACTACTATTATATTTTGGAGACTACCACTACTTTTTGCTCCCCTATAGTTAATCAATAAAAGGATTATTCCTACACCGAAAGCCGCTATAACAATGGGCATTGAAAAAAATACATTTAAATATTCTGCGAGCCCAACTAAAGCAAATGAGCCTTTAAATACCAAAGATAACCATGCGCCCAATCCAATAATGGTACCAAACATAGGCCCCAATGCCCTACTAATAAAATAATAACTTCCTCCCGCTTGGGGCATTCCTGTGGCAAGCTCCACAACACTAAATGTTGTAGCTAGAGTAATGAGTCCTCCTATTATAAAGGAAAGTACAGCTGCTGGCCCAGCAGTAGATATAGCTATACTGGGTAAAACAAATATTCCTGCTCCAATCATGGTTCCAGTTCCTATGGCAAAAACGGGAAAGAAACCTAAACTTCTTCCTAATCTCTGTTGCGTTTTATTCATTAATATAATCACTTCCTTTCCATTCAAATCTGTTTTAATAAAACTTTTATTAATTTTATAATTATAATATACCTACTGATATAATATTGAAACAAAAAATTTTAAAGGGTACGATATTAATACCGTACCCTTTACACTTTAAATCTATCCTATAAATGCTAAATTTCCTTACTTGCTGACACTTCATCATTTAAAATATTTTTGCAAAATACATCATTTACCTCAAAATTATTTTTATATGTGGGAACCATCTGAGCTATATAAGATTTTAATTCATTTTCATCGGAATTGTCCACTATTTCCTTTAAGTTTTCCATCGCATTAATCATAAGCCTATAATCTGTAAATGTGGGTTTTCCTATAAATATTTTTTTATGCTCTGTAGATTCTATCCCTTCCTCGTCCAATAATAATTCCTCAAACAATTTTTCACCAGGTCTCAAACCCACAATCTCTATGGGAATATCCACTTCAGGTTCAAACCCTGACAGTCTTATTAAATCTCTAGCTAAATCTATAATCTTTACAGGCTCACCCATATCAAGTACAAATACCTCTCCACCCTTGGCCATGGCACCAGCCTGTATAACCAGCTGAGATGCCTCTGGTATAGTCATAAAATACCTTATAACTTCTTCATGGGTTACAGTAACAGGCCCTCCATTGGCAATCTGTCTCTTAAACAGTGGGATAACACTACCATTACTACCCAATACATTGCCAAATCTCACAGCAACAAATTCTGTATCACTTACCTTATCCATGGATTGTATTATCATCTCACATATCCTCTTACTTGCCCCCATTATATTTGTAGGATTAACAGCCTTATCTGTGGAGATCATCACAAATTTCTTTACTCCATACCTATCTGCTGATTGAGCAAGATTAAGGGTACCAAAGACATTGTTTTTAATAGCCTCTTTGGGATTGTCTTCCATTAAAGGCACATGTTTATGGGCTGCCGCATTAAATATAACATCAGGTCTTATATCCTTGATTATTTGGTCTATCCTCTTCTTATCCCTTATTGAACCAATTATTGTCTTTAGGGTAAGTCCATCACCATATATGGATTTAAGTTCATTCTGTATATCATATGCATTATTCTCATATATATCCAATATGGCCAATTCTGAAGGATTGAACTTGGCAATCTGTCTACACAACTCCGAACCTATGGAACCACCACCACCAGTTACCATTACCTTTTTTCCCTTAAGATAACCGCTGATACTGTCGATATCTAGACTTATTTGTTCCCTACCCAATAAATCTTCTATCTGAACTTCCCTAATTTCCTTTATACTTACCTTTCCATCTATTAATTCATACATACCTGGAAGTATCTTAAGCTTCGCCTTGGTCCTCTTACATTCCTCTACAATTTCTCTCAAATCCTTCTTACTTCCTGAAGGAATAGCTATAATGATTTCATCAACCTTTTTTCTATGCACAACTCCCATTATGTCATAACGTTGTCCCATTATAGGTACTCCATTTATCCTCTGTCCTTCCTTTGAAGGATTGTCATCTATTATGGCTACAGGTTTACTATTTAGCTCCTTATGGTTTTTGAGTTCCTTTATAACCATTGCCCCTGCATCTCCACCACCTATTATCATAACCCTTTTTTCTATTCCCTTGGGTTTAATATCGCTATCCTTTAATCTTCTCAATGCCCTATAACTAAACCTAATTCCTCCTATAAATATCACATCAAACATACCAGCAAGTATATATATACTTCTGGGAAAATGGGATTGATTTATAAACAAATAGCTTAATGCACCAGCATTGGCCACCATACCAGCCACAACTATCTGTATCATCTCTTCTACACTGGCATATTTCCATAGACTTTCATAAAGTTTAAAATAATAGAACACTAAAAGTTTAATAACTGTAAGGGCTATAAAGTTGTCCATATATACTTGTAGATACCCTTGTTCAATCTTTCCTTCAAATCTTAAAAAAAGTGATACATAGTAGGACAAATTTACTGCTAGTATATCAATCATTATTAGATATATAGTCCTAATTTTCTTCTGCATAAAATCTTCCCCTTTTACTTCTTGCTTAAGTACTAACTAAAGTATATTTCAATCCTTCTCTTTTTTCAATGGAAAATATAATAAAAAAATACAGTGGAAAGATTAATCACTGCCACTGTATATCGAAATCTCAATAGCTTCTATAATAACTAAGAACTACTAACTACAGAGCCATAATTATCAACTATGTCCCTAATATAGTCCAAAAACTCGTCCTTTAAATCATCTCTTCTCAGTGCATATTCTACAGTCGCCTGAAGAAATCCCAATTTATCCCCTACATCATATCTTCTTCCTTCAAAATTGTAGGCATACATAGCTTCTCTTTTAGCTAATTCCTTCAATGCATCGGTTAATTGGATCTCCCCGCCTTTTCCAGGCTTAGTATGTTCTAATATTTCAAATATAGGTGGATTTATAATATATCTTCCCAATACAGCTATATTTGAAGGTGATTCTTCTACAGTAGGTTTTTCCACCATGCCCTTTACTTTATATACCCTATTTTCTATATATTTTCCATCTACTATACCATATTTACACACATCTTCTTTATCTACTTCCTGTACTCCTAAAATAGATGTCTTGTATTCATTGTATACCTCTATCATTTGTTTTAAACAAGGTTTTTCTGCATATACTATATCGTCTCCCAATAATACTGCAAAGGGCTCGTTTCCTATAAAAGACTTGGCACAATATATGGCATGACCTAGCCCCTTAGGTTCTTTTTGACGAATATAGTGGATATTCACTAAATCAGATATCTTTCTAACTTCTTCAAGCAGATCCATCTTGCCTTTCTTCTCTAATTCCAGTTCCAGCTCTACAGATTTGTCAAAATGATTTTCTATAGATGTTTTATTCCTTCCAGTAATAATCAGTATCTCTTCTATACCTGAATTTACAGCCTCTTCAATAATATATTGCAAAGTGGGCTTATCCACTATAGGTAACATTTCCTTTGGTTGTGCCTTAGTAGCTGGTAAAAATCTAGTACCTAAACCTGCAGCAGGTATTATCGCCTTTCTTACAATCACTTTGAGTCCCCCTTTAGCTATTTTTAATCATATATATTATTCTACTATATTAGTCAATTTTAGACAAAAACATTTCTACATAGTCTTAAATAGTTTTAATACTTCATTGGCTTCAATTTCATCCAATGTTTCCATTTTATCCATATATTCCAATGCTCCAAATCTTACACCTATATTTTTATTTGAATAATTTTTAATTTTTTTAATTAAATTTGTTACCTTGGCAGTTCCAATTTTCCAATCCAGCACTGATAGTATCTTTAAATTAAATAATTCTAAATATATATCCTGCAATTGACACCAATCATCATTAGAAGTTATATTTTCACATATTAACTGAATTATTTTATCTGTGACCTTATTTATTGCTTCTATGCTATTATCATCTAAAAAATGTATAGATTTTATCTCAGTGAAACTGTGTGCTATCTGTATAATTAATAGCTGTGCTATATTATTTGCCAATGTTTCTTCAAATGAGGCATACAGTTTTAAAAAGCTATCATTGTTCTTAAATCTATCTCCAATAAATTTTATAAAAGTTTCAAAATCCTCTGCATTATTTCCAAGCTCTATTTCAAACAATATTGTAAAAAATACATTACACTGGAAATCACTGTTGATCAAATTTAATATTGTACTTCCCATAATTTTGGAAAATTCATCATCTAATAGTACATCTCTCTCAAATTGTATTTCTCTATTAAAGTTAATGTCATTATTACCAATTTCTTTTAATCTAGCTAATGTTTTTAGCAAAGTTTTATTGTAGTCCTCTAGATTTTCAGCATTATTAGTTCTAAATATATACCGCATTATAGTGTCACAAGATTTTCTAAAGTCTATGGTGAACCCAATACTATCTTTAATTTTAACAGAAAAAATTTCATATATTATTTTTGATAACAATTTTTCTAATTGATCTATTCTAGCTGCTGTATCAACAGTGTTTAATTTATTAAACTGATTATATATTAATAGAAGCTGATTATCTATCATAGTAAGATTTTTCTTAATTGAACCCATTATATCTTTAAAAAAACCATCCCATACCATATAATTGTTGTTTTTATATATTACTTTATGCTCTATTTCTCCCCAAAATATATTAACAAGGGATTTAATCTGGAGTTCAAAGTTAAAAGTTTTATTGTTATATTTATATAATCCATCTATCCTATATATTTCAAATCCATTTTTTTGTTGTTGGGGTTGAGTACTAGTTAATTCCAAGCTGATTTTTTCATTTAAAGGATTACAATAATAACCATCAGAAAGCTTTTTATTAAAATGCTTCTTCAATACTTCATATATTTTTCTCTCATCTTCAATAAATCTACATTCAATCCTAACCCCTATTAAATCAGAAAGATTTAACAATAGTTCTTCTGGTGATTCATATTTTTGATAATAGTTATTTCTAAGTATTTTTTCTTTTAGACTCAAAGGAGATTTAACTCTTGAATTTATATTTAAAACTTCTTCACTATTTGATTTTAGTATCTCTTTAAAATATTCTTCTATTTCATTATAAACCACATTTATTTCACTTTCTAAACTATCTAAATACTCCATCACCTCTTCTATAAAATCAAACAATTGTAACTGCATATTTTTTCCTCCTACTATAATATATAATTGGTTGTAACTTGATTGACTTTGATACTATTAATTTTTATGACTTATATAGATAGTTTACATTACAATGCTTACAAAATCAAAATACCTGATTACACCTATATGAAAATTTCATATATATATAGTTTTCAAAAAAATTCCTCTCTTGATATTGATTTGTATGCTTATATCATAACATATGGTAAAACACTGATTTTACACTAATTTACTAAAGGGAATATATAAATATTGGAGAATCTATATATTAAATAATATAAGATAAGGTTATAAAGAAAGGGGATAAAAATGAAAATCCGAGATATTATGACTCCTTTAAAGAGCAATAAGCACATAGTAGATGGTATAAATGGAAATACTGACATATACTCTCTAGGCAACAAATATAAAACTTTTAGTAATTCTACTTTAGAAATTATCGATAACCAAAGTTATAAAATTGGAGAATTAAATAAAGAATTATTGTCTTATATCATTAGTACATCTAATAAATACATAACTAACGATATTTTAAATAAAATTGAAGATGGTGTTGTAGCTATTGATGCAAAAGGTAAGATTTTTTTTGCAAATCATGCCTATTCTAAAATCTTAGGAGTTCCAATATGCAAAATCATAGGAAAATCAATGCAAAAAATAGAACCAGGAGCAGCAATATTAGATGTGTTACAAACAAAAACACCTATTAATAAGGAGAAACAATATATTGAATCCTTAGATAAATATGTTTCTGTTAGAATATATCCAATTAAACAAAATGGTGCATTAGGTGGAGCAGTATCAATTTTTACCGATACCACAGAATTGATTAAATTGAATAAAGAAGTAGAAAGAGCCAATGAAGTTGCTGTATGTTTCCAAAAACAGGTAGAAGCTCAACAAGAACTATCAAAATTAAAAATCATAGGAAAAAGCCCTAATTTTTTAAAGGTAGTTTCTCAAGCACTGGTTGTTTCAAAAACACAAGCTTCAGTATTAATTAGAGGGGAAAATGGTTCTGGAAAAGAGATGATTGCAAAAATTGTGCATTCCAATAGTCAAAGAAAAGATCGCCCAATCATTACCGTCAATTGTGCAGCCATCCCTGAAAATCTTATAGAGAGTGAACTTTTCGGATATGAAGAAGGTGCTTTTACAGGCGCAAAGCATGGTGGGCAAATGGGGAAATTTGAATTAGCCAGTGGAGGAACTTTGTTCCTTGATGAAATAGGAGACATGCCTATAACTATGCAATCAAAACTATTAAGGGTATTGCAAGAAGGAGAAATTGAAAAGATTGGAAGACAAAAAAATATACCTGTAGATGTTCGCCTTATTACTGCAACAAATCAACCCTTGGAAAAAATGATTAATGAAAAAAAGTTTAGAGAAGATCTGTATTACAGATTAAATATTGTAGAGATTCAAATACCTCCTTTAAGAAATCGTAAAGAAGATATAGGATTGTTAGCAAGCTATTTCTTAGAAATTTATAACAATAAATATGAAAAATCAATATCTTTTTCTCAAGAGATACTTTCCTTTTTTCATTCTTATAATTGGCCTGGGAATGTTCGTGAAATGAAAAATTGTATAGAACATGCTGTTATTATGTGTTTAGATGATACATTCAAACTAAAACACTTGCCTCCCCACATAAATAAAACAATTAGTAATACTACAATTAAAGAAAAAAATATATCCTTATATACATATGGAACCTTACAACAAGAAGTTAAAGATTTAGAAAAGAAAATAATCACTGAAGCAATTGCATCTAGCAAAAATAACAAAAGTAAAGCAATGAAATTATTAGGAATAAGTAGAAGAACCTTTTATCGCAAGTTAAAGGAATATGGAATAAATAGTGCCAAAAAGTAAACATATGTGCCTTAAAGTAAACAGGATTTTCATACAATCCTGTTTTTTATATCAAAAGTATACAGTTTTATTTTAACCTGCTTTTATTAAACCAGTGAAAACCCCTTACTATACATAATTCTATAGTCTTTAAAATTCTGGCATGGATATTGCTATTTATATATAGAAAAAAGGAGGAAAAGAAATAACTTAAAATTTGGAAAATTATAAATATAGATGCCTAAAAATACTAGACCGTTTAATTTCCTTGAAATAGTCTATTAAAGGTAGCATTATAAAAATGGGAGTGATATCTATGAAAGAAGATGTATTAATCCAAATACAAGAAGTTGGTCCCCGTGATGGCTTACAAAATGAAAAAGTCATTTTAGATACAGAATCTAAAATAAAGCTAATAGACCTATTAGTAGATGCAGGTTTAAAGCGTATTGAAAGTACTTCTTTTGTAAGTCCTAAACATGTGCCACAACTTGAAGATGCAGAAAAAGTTACAAAAATAATTATGTCTAAAAAGAATAATGTAAATTATTCTACCTTAGTACCAAATGTAATAGGTGCCCAAAGGGCTTTACAAAGTGGAGCAAAAAATTTATCCGTATTTGTTTCTGCAAGCGAAGCTCATAATCAAGCCAATGTAAATATGTCAATCAAACAATCCTTGAGTCAGTTAAGAGATATTGCTAAAAAAGCCCATGAGTCAAAATCTGGACTTAGGGCATATATTGTAACAGCTTTTGGTTGTCCATATCAAGGTACTGTTCCAGAAAAAACTGTAATAGAAATTTGCAATCAACTTGTAGATATGGGGGTACAAGAAATATCTCTAGGTGATACTACAGGAATGGCCAACCCAGACCAAGTTAGTCATATGATAAAAAATATATTGAATTTATTAGAAAATGAGGTTAAATTAGCGGTCCATTTCCATGACACTCGAGGAATGGGACTAGCAAATGTATATTCGGCTTTTAAAAGTGGGATAAGAATATTCGATGCTTCAATAGGAGGAATAGGTGGTTGTCCTTTTGCTCCTGGTGCAACTGGCAATGTAGCAACAGAAGATATAGTTCATATGTTTACTTCTATGGGATATAACACTGGTATTAATCTTGATAAACTTCTTGAAGCAAATAGATTTTTGCAAAAAAAGTTAGACAAGCATCTCCCAGCATACATGGGAAAAGCTGAAGCTATATGGAAAATCATTAATAGAAATTCTAATATGCAATATATAAAAATCTAAAATAAAATTATTATATTCTCTTTGCATTGATATGTGAAGATATATTTTATTATAAAATCAATATTTAATTAAAAGAAAGGGGATTAGATTAATGAAAACAAGTTCTTATAGTGGCTTTTACAAACTTTCACCTAAACAAAGATTAATGGAGGTAGCTGAATTTGCAAATCTAGAAAAAAATGAAATTGATACACTAAAAAAAGAAGGTGCTTTAGGAATTGATGTGGCCGATAGAATGATAGAAAATGCCATTTCTAGCCTTTCAATTCCCTTAGGAGTGGGATTACACTTTTTGATTAATGGAAAAGATTATGTGATACCAATGGCCACAGAAGAACCTTCCGTGATAGCAGCATCTAGTAATATGGCTCGTGTATGTAGAAAAAAAGGTGGTTTTTTTGCATGTAATACAGGCCCCATAATGATAGCACAAATACAAGTTATTAATGTGCCTGATGTTTACGCTGCTAGAATCCGTTTATTTGAATCTCGAGAAACGCTTATCAAAATTGCAAATAAACAAGATCCATTATTAGTGAGTTTGGGTGGTGGAATGAAAGATCTAGATGTAAATTTAGTGCCATCATCTCAAGGAACAATGCTTGTATTGCATATTATGGTTAATACGAAAGACGCCATGGGTGCAAATACTGTTAATACCATGGCAGAAGCCCTTGCTCCCCATGTGGAAAAAATTACAGGAGGTAAAGTCTATTTAAGAATATTATCAAATCTTGCAGATAAACGTCTAGTTCGTGTAAGAACAGTGGCGGACAAGGAAGCTTTGGGAGGAGAAGATGTTGTTGATGGAATAATTAGTGCCTATGAATTTGCAGCTGCAGACCCCTATAGAGCAGCAACCCACAATAAGGGTGTTATGAATGGTATAAGTTCCGTAGTTCTAGCCACAGGTAATGATACCCGTGCTGTTGAAGCTGGAGCCCATGCCTATGCAGCTAGAAATGGTAGATATACCTCCTTAACCCATTGGGAGAAAAATGCAGATGGAGATTTAGCAGGAACTATTGAAATTCCCATGCCTGTGGGATTAGTAGGCGGTGCCACTAAGGTTCACCCCATTGCAAAGCTTGCAGTAAAGATTCTAAAAGTAAAATCTGCCCTTGAGCTTGGTGAAGTTATTGGAGCAGTTGGTTTGGCACAAAACCTTGGTGCGATGAGAGCCTTGGCAACAGAAGGTATTCAGCGTGGTCATATGTCACTTCATTCAAGAAATATAGCTGTAATGGCAGGGGCATCACCAGATATGGTAGATAAGATAGTAGAAATAATGATAGCAGAGGGTAAAGTCCGTATGGATAGAGCTAAAGAAATCATTGAAGAATTGAAAAATAAAAAATCATAAAGAAAATACTTCTCTAAAAAATTTTAACACAATCAATGTTAATAAAGGGGGATTAAAATGGAGTCTACTACTAATAAACGCCTAGCTGAAGTTTGGGGAGATACTGTAGTGTTAAAAGAATTGTTTTTTTCTTCTATTTTAGGAATTACCCTTACTATGCTGGGATATATACTAGGATCAAAGTTTTTCTCTGGTATAGAAACACTGGAGCCTGGATTAGTTAAAGGATATGCACTGATGATTGGAATTATAGGATGCGTACTCTCTGGTATTCTTTCAGCAAAACTTTTTAAACCAAAACGAATTGTAGAAGAAAAATTTGAACAAGAAAATATAGAAGATGTTATTAAATCTGGCGGCATGACCTTAGAAGAGGAAATTCTTGCACTCTCAACAGTTGATAAACAAATTTTAGATGAGATGGAAGAACTGAATCTTACTGCCTTATTAGAGTTAAGGTCCAAAACAGATAATGAAAATAAAGAAAAAGGAGGGATTTAAATGTTGATACTTCAAGCCTTTTTAGCTTCAGTGGTAGGCGGCATTCTATATTCTATTATTGGAATTATCCCTGGCACCGATGAAACGGCAACTATGGCCCCTGTTACTCTAATATTAGTATTATTAGGATTCGAACCTGTTGTTTTATTCTCGTGGTTTATAGGAATTATTGTTGCTATGCAAATTTCCCATACAATTCCAACTGCTATGGCTGCATTACCAGGAAGTACTATGGCAGTTCCCATGGTGTACAACTGTTCCATAGCTAAAAAATTAGGCATTCCTCATATAGCTATGAGAAAGATGGCTGCAGGTTCACTAATTGGCTCAATTGTAGCTATCCCCATATCTGTAGGATTTGCAGTTCTTCTTGCTCCTTTAGGTGGATATATCAAGCCCTATATAGGTCTAATTTTCACTTTAGGAGCTATGATAATAGCCTATATGTCTAGAGCTAAATGGGGTGCAGTTATAGCATTATTCCCCTTTGCTTTCTTAATTCAAGGATTGCAAATGGTAGCGAAGCAAGGCTCAGGGAAAACGTTATTTATATCAATTTTCATGGGTATAACTATAGGTCCCATGATTTCAGAAATTTTCAATGTATTTATTCCTCACATCAGGAATAATCAGATGCGTGATAAGCCAAATGAAATATGGCTTGCTCCCGATATTAAAAGCAAAAATTCTTTTTACCCTAATCCATTTAAAGTATTAACAAAAAAACAGAGCACTTATGCAGTGGGCGCTTCAGCAATAGCTGGTTGTACATTTACGTTTTCTCCTGTAGGTATGACAGTCATGCTAGGAGAACTGATTAGTAGTCGCTCTAAAGAACTTTATGACAGAGTTACAACTGGTCTAGGAGTACAAGATGCTGTAAGTAATGCTACTTATTTAGGAGAATTAATTATTCCACTACTGGCCTTTGGCATTCCACTAAGTCCTGTAGCCCTAGGACCTGCGGCTCCTTTATTTAATGCTCCTCCTGTTTTCACCATTGATCCAGTAGTTAATCTTCATACTTATATGGTTCATTGGGAATATATTGTATATGGTATTATTGGAGTAATTGGAGGATCTCTTTTTGCATATCCAATGGCAATTAAATATGCTCGATCTTGGACAGAAAAAATGTTTAAATCTGTAAGTCATGAAGCCTTGATTGGTGCTTTCTTAGGGCTGATTTGTATGTTAGCATATTACGAGGCTGGAATATTAGGTATTGCTATTGCCCTAACCATTGGAGTGTTTGGAGGAATACTTCATAATATCTTCGGAATCCATACTGGAGTTCAATTTATGGGTTATTATGCCTCAGGCTGGATTGTTGCAAAAGTTATGTTCTTAATGGAAATTGTTGGATAATATTTATTTAATCTTTAATATCTAAAAAGCTATCTCAAGAATAACCATTTCTTTTAGATAGCTTTTTAGATTAAATTAATTATTAGTCTTATTATTATTTTTATCCATTCTATTTCTTTTCCTGCTTCTAATTCAAATATATCTGTTTTATTATGGTCATCACTTAATTCTTTAACTAACTCAGAGGCATCAGAAAATACTATTTTTATATTTATCACTATATTTTTTACTAAAACCTGTATCGCTTTCTATACTGTGAATATCTTCAAAATAGTTAACTTTTAAACTTAGCTATATATTCATTTAATTCTTCTCCCAATTCAGCCAAACATTGACTAGCGGAAGATATTTCTTCCATTAACAATCTCTGTTCTCCTATCAGTGAATAAATATCTTTTGTTTGTATAGATTCAAATAGTACAATATCTTGAGTTTGAGTCAATTCTTTAGTTAATTTTCCAACTTCTTTATTAATTAATTCAAGTTGATTATTTATTTCTTCATTCTTTATATTATTATTTTCTATAGTGAATTTATTGGTCTTATTGTATAAATCTTCCATACATTTAATTAATTTCTTTATTTTTTTTACATTTTTATCTCTTATTTCTGCTATATTAGCTGAATTCTCTACAATATTATCTGTATCTATACTAGATTTATATGACAATACAGCTAATTCATCTGAGAAAGTAGATATTTTATTAGAAATATCATTAAGCTCAGATAAGAATTCTCTTAAGCTTACAATAATCATTTGAAAAGCATTAAACATCCTTCCAATTTCATCTTTCATATTTAAATATTTTTTATCAATATCTTCAGTTATATCTAATTCAGCCATTTTTTCTACATTATTAGTTGCCACTTTTATAGGTTTGGCTATTGAGTTTCCTAAGATAAAAGTCAATACCACAGATATTATAGCTAGTATTATAGATAATATTATAGTGCTATATACCATATTATCTAGTGGTTTCATTACTTCATCTACAGGAGCAGCTAATCCTATATCCCATCCATTAAATTCAAGATTATTATACAAAAGAAATATTTCTTTTCCATTATAGTCTATAATATTATTTAGTCCACCTTCTCCTCTGCTTTTCAAAATAGCAGCTTCATTATAAATTTCATTTATATTTGTTAATCCATTTTCTTTTGAATAAAGAAACTCTTTTTGAGGGTGTGCAAGAATATTTCCATTGTTATCAACTAAAAAAGCATATCCACCCTTTAAAGGTTTTGATTTATTAATAGTATTCACTATATGATTTACAGATATATCAGCAGCTAAAACTCCAATAATACCTTGTTCTGTCCTAATAGCCTTAGAAAAAGTAACAATCAATCCTCCATGATTTATATCTACATAAGGAGATGAGATTGCTATTTCATCAGTTTGTATAGCATTTTTATACCATTCTCTTTCAACAACATTATAATCGTCATCAGGAATCCAGATATTAAATCCTGTTACAAAAACATTGTCAGGAAAAGCAATATAATACTCTTTGACATCAGGATTTTTTTTGTTTTTATAATTAAAATATTCTATCAGCTTGTCCCTATTATAATCGTTTTTATACATAAGCTCATTATAAAGATCATTTAATAATCTTGCTTGAGTAGAAATCCATCCTTCTATTTCTACAGCATGTCTCTTTGAAATCTCCTCTAATTTTGCAAATGTTTGTTCCTTTATATTTGTAGATAATATTTTATAACTAATTATAGTTGCTGATAAGATACTAAAAATACATATGAAACAACTTACTAAAATAATTTTACTTCTAATACTTTTCATAGTCTCACTCCAAAGTCATATATTATTTCTGATATGCTTTCTATTTAGCTTTTTTAACATTCTCACTATCTATAAATATGTAAAACTAAAAAAACATAATAAATACATCTTCATTATAACTTAAATCTAATTTTAACGGAACTATTATTTTACATAAACTTGATCATCATAATTTATTATATAAATATTATAATCACTGCTAAGTTCTGAACATATACCTGTGACAAAAACATAAAACAGTTAGTAGTTAATGGTTAGTAGTAAGTAGTTTAATGATGCAATCCATAGGATTTCCACCATCAACTACTAACTACTAGCTACGAACTACTAACTGTTTTTACACCTTTCCTATTAACCTAAACTCAAATAAGTGGAGGCTTTTATTTGTTCTTATTTTTATTTTTATAAAACACAAAAATCCCTAAATAAGTAAATGTTATTGCTACAATAGGATTTATTAAATTCATAAAAGCATATGGCAAATAAGAAAATGTAGCTACTCCCAGCGTTGCCGCTTGATATGCTCCACATCCATTCCAAGGAACTAATGCTGACCACATAGTCCCACCGTCTTCTAAGGTTCTAGATAAAAATTTCCTGTCTAAATTTCGTTCATCATATGCTTTTGCATACATCCTACCTGGAACTATTATTGATAGATATTGATCTGTTAATACAAAATCTCCTAAAATCCCAGTAATGATAGTTAACGAAACTAATCCCCCTAAAGATTTAACTCTTTTAACTAAACTACCTAGTATAACCTCTGTAAATCCTGCTTTTTCTAATATGCCTCCAAATGCCAATGCAAATATTATCAATGATATAGTCCACATCATGGAATTCAAACCACCACGATTTAGTAATTTATCTACTATTTCTACTCCTGTATTTCCTTTAAATCCATAATGAAAATTTAATAATACTTCCCCTAGTCCTCTTCCTTGAAATATCATTGCAAATATTCCACCCAGCCCTGATGCTGCCAATAAAGATGGTATACTGGGAACTTTTTTAATTGCTGCAATTATTACAAATAGCGGTGGTATTAACAACCATATATTGATATTAAAATTCTCAAATATAGTACTTCTAATCAACTCAACTCTACCTGGATCAAAATTTCCCCCTCCAATTTTGAACCCAATAATTCCATATATTATTAAAGATATTATAAAACTTGGTAAAGTAGTAGATAACATGGCCCCCACATGTTCATAAAGTGGTGCTTCAGCAGTTGCAGCTGCAACATTAGTACTATCAGAAAGAGGTGATAGTTTATCCCCAAAGTAAGCCCCTGATATTACCATTCCTGCTGCTAAGGCTGGATTTATACCTAATCCTGCTGCTATACTCATAAGGGCTATACCAACAGTTCCCGATGATGTCCATGCACTACCTGTTGCAACTGAAACTATTGCACATAATATTGCCCCTGTAGGCAAAAATATAGTTGGAGAAATTAACCCTAATCCATAATATACCATTGCTGGTACAGTCCCTGATGAAACCCAAGTACCAATCAACATACCTACTATCATTACTATAATTAATGCCTCCATTGCTCTATATATACTTTGAAGCATTCCTTTTAATATATTATTCCATGAAAAACCTAACCTAACAGCCATAAAAGAAGCCAATACACATGCTAAGACAATAGGTATATGAGGCTCTAACTCATATTTTAATATTCCTACTATTATTATTACCATCATACCTATAATAGGAACTAATGCTTCCCACAACTTAGGAATACGAATTTCTTTAAACTTTTTTACTTTTTCCATTATTAATCCCCCTCGTATAATATGTTTAGAACCACTCTTAAAAGTGTTCTAAGCATATTAATTTATTTTATTTCTTATTACACTTTTACAAAGAGATATCCTAAGGCTAAAATATACTTATAGAATAATTAGCGAAGGATAATTCTTT
>NZ_KK211076.1:0-33694 GCF_000620125.1 Clostridiisalibacter paucivorans DSM 22131
CATTACTGTCTTGATACATGTTTTCTTGAAACCTTTATTTCTATATATCTTCTTATCTCTTTCTTTCATTAGCTCATCATCTAGTTGATTAAGTAGCTCTGTGATTATTTCACATGCCT
Source organism: Clostridiisalibacter paucivorans DSM 22131 (assembly GCF_000620125.1). Classification (NCBI taxonomy): domain Bacteria; kingdom Bacillati; phylum Bacillota; class Tissierellia; order Tissierellales; family Thermohalobacteraceae; genus Clostridiisalibacter; species Clostridiisalibacter paucivorans. Next base: position 120 of record NZ_KK211076.1, read on the forward strand.
GACGGCAAACAAATTCATAAATCCTTTTCTCTAAATCCTTGAAATTTATATCCATTTCCTTTAAACTTATCTTATACATGTAATCACCTAACTTTCTAGTTTTCTTCGCAGATACTATTATATTGGATGATGCATGTATATGAAAGATGCCTTAAGGCATCTTTTTTATTTTTTGTCCTTTTTGCCTACTAAAATTATACTCTAAGTATTTTCGGTATTTGTTTGTGGTACTCAAAAAATCTGGTCTGTCCTTATTAGTATCTATGTTGCTCAATAAATAATCTTTTAAATCCTTCAAATTCAATGGGGTAACAGGGGCCATATATGGTACTCCAAAGCTTTCTGTTGATACCAATAGAATTATTACTATTGAATATCCCATAATAAACCCAAATAGTCCAAAGATTCCTGTCAATATGAGGAGTAAAAATTTTAAAATCCTAAAGGCATTTACAATAGTATAATCAGGTATGGCAAAGGATGACATAGAAGAAAGGGAAACTATTATTACCATTAATGGACTAACTAATCCTGCTGCTACTGCTGCTTGGCCTATAACTATAGCTCCTACTATACCTATGGCAGGACCTATCTGTTTTGGTAATCTAATACTGGATTCCCTCAAGAGTTCAGAAATCATCTCCATTAATACTGCTTCAAAAAAAGCATTTACAGGCACAGCTACCCTCGAAGAGGCTAAAGCTAATATATATTGGGACGGAAGTAAATCAGGTTGAAATCCCACTACAGTCACATACAACGAAGAAAGTGTTAAAGAGATAGTAAGGGCAATAATCCTTAATAATTTAGTAAATACAGATAAATATGTATTTTCATAGTGATCGTCCCCTGAATCTAAAAATTGATAAAAAGTTTTAGGCATAATAAGGGCAAAATTACTACCTTCAACCAATAAACATACCTTGCCGTCTAATATATTTGCTGAGGCAGATTCTGAACGCTCTGCCACACCTATTTGTGGAAAAACATTATAACTTTCTGATATCATCTTTTGAATATATGAAGACTCAATTATTGCATCTATAGAAATCTTATTCAATCTTTTATTTACTTCTTCTACATACTTGGGATTTGTAATTCCTCTTATATATATCAATGCCACACTAGTTTTACTTTTTTTACCTAAAATCTTTTTTTCAATACATAAATCAGGGTCTTTTATCCTATACCTTATCAAGGATAAATTAGTCTGAAAATTTTCAGTAAATGCATCTTTAGGTGCCCTTATAGTAGTTTCTATAAGGGGTGTGTCCACATTCCTTTTTTCCACTTTAAATGTTTCCATTACTATATATTTTTTGAAATTGTCTATTATTAATATACTTTTTCCTTGGAAAATATAGTCCCTGATTTTTTTCTCATCACCATCTGTATATGCATTGTCTAAATATAATACTGTTTTTATAATACTATCAGGATCTAACTTTTCTTTTTTTGAATATGTCAATAAGGGTTTAATTATCTCTCCAGATATCCTTTTTCTATCACTAATTTCTGGTATATATAATAAATACATATTATTTTTTTGTACGTCTATTTCCCGTACAACTATACCATTCTTATCTTTATTTATACATTCTAATTCCCTTATTATTGGATTTTTCAACATATATCATATCTCCCATATATCTAATCATTTCAATACTTCAATTATATTGGTCCCTACAATCTTCAAATCTATATTAATCTTTATATCTGACCTTGGATATTCTGTTTTCCAGTCCAATTCTCTATATATTTCTGGATTTTGAGCATTGAAATATTTAGCAAATCCATAAAAATCACATTTGTACTCTTCTTTAGATCTGTTAATCTGTTTCATAATATGTTCTTTTATTTTTTCTGTTGCTTGTTTTTCTAATTTTTCAATTTCTTCTTTCGTTATTTTTTCATCCTTATATAAATATTGTATATTGGAATCCATCTTTAAATCTATATTTATATTTACTTTGCCTTTAGAGTAATCTGTTTTAATTTTTTTGTCTTTTACTTTTGTTCTTATGGAAGCCTTGTTATTGCTATAATTAAATACATCTACTGTAACAGCATCAGGTATCATCAAAAAAAGTATACCCTTTGCCTCATCAGCATTTACTACATCTATTAGCTTTGAATCTTTTATAATTCCCAATCCTAGATATTTAGATGTACTTTTCTCTACTGTTATATATGGTATAACATATCCTATTTCTTCTATAGCCATATTATTCTCTATACTATAAGATGTAACATATATACTCATGCCATTTTCACTTAAATATCTTATGGTATCCTCTATAGAGTGACCTACAGATATATTATTCTTTACTTTATTTGAAAATATCTCTTTCGGTGATTTATCACTTATGGCTACTAATGCAGAACTTCTCAATCCATATAATCTATCCACCCTATTTATATAACTCTTTATTCCATCTTCAGCATATCTTCTACTAAATACCAATACCCTTGTGGCCCCTGCAAAATCTAGAGATGGTTCCTGTCTGTCAATATCATTTCTAGCTTTTTCAAAGTTTTCTCCCTGGGCCTCATATAGATTGACTCCAGTTATTTCTACTTCTTCAGTGCTTTTAGTCGTTAATTCTGCAACCTCATTAATAAATTGAATTTCATTTGTATTTTCATAATAGTCTACACCAATTGACAAACTTACACTTTTTTTATTTAGATCTTTATAGTTCCAGCATCCACAAACAAAAATTGATAATATACATATTAATATAATCTTAATCACTAATTTTTTCATTGTTTTTCACCTTTACTCCAATATATATTATTATAGGCATTACTATTAAAAATAATGGGCTTACTTTAGAAACTACACTCAATACTGATTTAACTTGACTTATTTTTCTTGGTAATATAGAAAGAATAAATGATACTAGTACTATGAATATAGTAATCTTGATAAAACTTATCTTAGGAAATATTTTTTTTGTAAAAAAAGCTGTCCCATAAAGCCAAATACTCGTAGAACATAAAATATCCATTGACCAAAATATGAAGAAAAAACCATCAAATCTCTTTAAAATATCAAGATATTGTATATCAATACCTCTTAAAACTTGGAATAATGTACTTTTCTGATTGATTATGCCCCTTATACCTGTAATGGATATATTAGATTCAAAAATTAGTATATATATAATCCCTATCAATCCAACTGTAATTAGGTTATATTTAAGTATAGACCTATTTTTCTTTTTATCCATAGGTATCATGTATAATATTTCAACTCCAATAAACGCAAATAATAATTTCCTTATTGCCCCAATATATTTAAAGATATCACTTCTCACGAAAAAGGGCTTCATATTAATGATTTCTCCATAACTAAATATAAATATTATGGTAGATATTATTCCAAATATTGCTATTGTTATGTAAAGCTCAACTAATCTTGCAATCGCATTTAGTCTTTTTATAACTGCTAAAAACACTACCCCATAAAAAAGTATCATTGTTGACCATACAGGTGTCTTATTTAAAAATAATAATTTTATTATCTCAGAATACATCCTTGTTATCATAGTAAATATGGTTAAAAAATATAGTATATAGCTAATTATTATTATTTTTGTAATAATAGAGCCAAAAATATCACTGGAATATTCATCTAGAGTCTTACCTGGATTATTATATTGAGTAGTAGTTATAATATATGTCATGAACATCAATAATAGTGTCGATAAAGCTAAAGTAACCCATCCTCCTGTACCAGCACTACTAGCAACATCCTTTGGCAAGTCTATTATTCCATACCCCACCGTGACAGCATATAATATTAATGAAATTTGTCTATTAGTTAACCCAGTATTCATACCCATATCCCCTTTTGAAGTAATTAATAAATATATTTCCTTTATTTTTTACAATTTCCATTATATATATTCTAGATTTTAATTATATGGGCAAATAAAAAAAATCAGGGATAATTTAATATTCCCTGATTTTTTCATATTCTTTATTATCTTTTATCATATCGTAACTTGTCCCATTTTCTTTCATAGTCGCATCATAAATAGTATCTATTGTTACCCACTTGCCTTCTTCTTTTATATAGACTTCATTCCATGCATGATATACATCTATATCATTTTTATTTCCCTTTACAAGCTTAGTGGGTATATTCAAACTTCTCAACATTGCGCCATATAAAGATGAATAATCATAGCAAATACCTTTCTTTTCCTGTAAAGTATTATCTATATTAGGTATATAATTATCATTTATATTTTGTATCTTTTCACTATCATACTTTATATTTTCTATTATATACTCATATATTACCTTTATCTTATCTTTGTCATTGTTTATATCTTTAGTTAATTCTTTAGCCAATTTTATAGCTTCCATATCTTGTGACCACTCAACAGGTTGCGCAGATTGTAAATAAATCGACATATCATCTTCTATATCTACATTAATCTGTTTCTTCTCTAATATCTTGTATTTGTTACCTGATACATTCTCTAAAAAAAATAATTCATATTCACCTGAGCCTAATTGTAAAGGAACAATTTCTTCAGTTTTATTTATACTATAATAGTACTTGCTATCATCCTTTTGAACCATTAATTTAAAATTACCATTAAGATTTTCAGCATTTATTTTTAATAATCCCTTTTCTATATTATCTACATTAAATACTCCAACAGCATCTGCCAATACAACAGTATTTAAAAATAATACTAATACAATTATAAATATAATGCTTGTCCCTTTTAACCTCATAGTAAACCCTCCTTCGGTAACTGGCTGCCATTTTACAGGCCCTTTAGCTTTGCGTCCTTAGGTTTCCCTAAGTTTGCCTTTATCGTTTGAAAGTTTACTTTCAAACAATATAATTAAACATTTATTTTAATATATAAATAAAAAAACTAACCGCTTCGGTAGCTGGCTGCCATTTCAAAGGCCCTTTAGCTTTGCGTCCCTAAGTTTCCCTAGGTTTGCTATTATCGGTGGATAGTTATATATTCAATTATTATATTTATACCCATGATACCATGTTTAAACCAAAAAGTAAATTTTATTCTAAAATTTTCCCTTTTATAATTAACCTTGAGGAAGGTTCCGTACTATAGTCACAAGTTACCAATGTTATAATTTTATCTTTACCATTTCCCAATAATACCTCTATATTTTCAGGTGATATTATAACCTTTTGAAACACATCATACCTATAGGTATGCTTTCCATCATCAACTTCTATAATATCGCCAATATTTAATTCTCCCAGTCTATTGAAATTTCTTCCATATGTTCTGTTTCTATGTCCAGCTATGGCATAATTACCTAATTTGCCCATTTCCCCAGTATTGTCTATACTGGCTACTGATATATCTAAATTTTTTTTTGTTGCTCCTGACAAAATAGGCTGGTAAAAATTTATCTTATCTATTTTCATTGTTCCTTCCATATTTTTTTCAATATATTTTTCTGTCCATTCAGCCTCTTCTTTTGAGCTTCTATTTTCCTCAACTTCATATGTATTCATTTCTTTTCTTTGTAAAATATTTTCACTGATTTCCACTTGTGAAAATGAAGTCTCCCAACCTTCTAGTATCTTTTTTTGTTTATAATCATTATACTTCTCCAAAGCTGTTGGATACAAGATTATTGCTATACCAACAAAAATTAATAGATAGGAAAATATTTTTTTAATCATACTATTTCATTCCCCATTATTGTATTTATAGTAAAAATCCATATGTCTTTTATCCATATTTTTGGGTCAATATCCTTACCTTCTCCATTTTTATATCTGTTATATCACTTATAAACAATATTAAATACTGACTTTCATCACTTAATATACTTATTAGATACCATCGATTTAATTCTTTTAGATATTTTTCATATTTCTTACTAGTTTTTGGTATCATATTAAAATATATTTCTCTTAAATCAAAAATATTATCTTCAAAATCAGTAACAATATCTGTCATTCTTTTCCCTATAAGGTCTGTACATCTTATTCCTAATATATCTTCAAAATTATTACTAGCATCAAAAAATATATAATCAATAAATCTTCCTGTTCTGTCAAGTAACGGCTTAAAGAACACATATACATCTTGTTTAGCAGAATATTCAAGCATCCTTTTCACTTCCTTCAACATTAAACAATGTTTTAATAAATTCTTAATTTAAATTAATAGCTGAGAGATTAGCTCTCAGCTATTTTCTTTTTCCTATTGCTACTCCCCCTAATATAGCAATTATTCCAATAGAGTACATCACTATAGGTATATCTTCTCCAGTCTTTGGCATCAAAGGTATACCCTGAGGTACTTCTTCTTGTATTTCAATTATTTCTTCAACATTCTGTGCCTTTACTTTTTCTATATTTTTTGGAACCCCTTGAGGTATTTCTTCTTGTATTATTATCTCTTCCTCTATTTCTTCTCTTGTATCATCATTTCTATCTTTTCTTCTCTTTCTTCCATTATCATTGTCATCATCGTCATCATCAGTATTATCTCCAGACGATTTGGATTCAGCAGTGAATATCCACTTAACTTCTAAAGATTTTCCTTGAAACTCGTTTCCTGTTTCAGATCCTGGAAGATGTATTTCAGCTTCTAGTTCTTCTATATCTCCTCTATCTATTTTGCCTAAGCTTATATTTTCTGTTGCAAAGTCTTTTATGATACCTTCAAATATCTTATCTCCTTGATATGTGATTTCCAATTCTAATTGATCAAACAAATCTATTTTTTCTATTTCTCCTACCTTTTCTGCTGTCATATATAGATTGAAAGGATCCTCATAATTGTTTTTGATGGTAAGTTTTGCACTTTTTCTATCTCCAGGATTAAGATTGCTTAAATCAAAAAGCTTTTCTCCAGAAGGTTCTATAATGAGTCCTAAATCTTCTCCTATAATCTCGAGATCTTCAGCATAGGTATATGTTCTATTATTTAATATATTTCCATTTATAGTAATCACCGATAATATGACTACTGTTATTGTCAAACAAACAACCCATTTTTTCATGTCACCTGCCCTCCTTTATAAGGGGGTCTCCTTATTTTTGTTAAAGGCATATGAAAACCATATGCCTTTATAAATTGTAAACACTATTTTTTATTGATCATCTTCTTCTGGAGCTGGTGTTGGATCTACAGGTGCTGACCATTCTTTTACACCTACTGGAAGTTCTGTTAATTCCCAAGTATCCTTATATGCCTCATGTGATGCCTGCACAGCTTCAGCCTTTACTGATATCTTTAAAACTGCTCCTTGATAATCATTACTTGTTTCAGCCCCTATAAATTCTACTTCATCTAATAACAGACTTGTTTCTTCTCCTTCATTTAAAATATGTTTGTAATAATAATAATCCCCTTGTTTTACCCAATCAGAATTATTTGCAAGAATTAAATCTACATTTCCACTGGAAAGGTCATAGCCCTCTTTATGCCATTCTGGAGTTAAGCTAACCCTTACATAACTCTTCTTAGAACCATTACTTATTACTGATACGTCTTTATTAGTTGTGTCCCCTGGATTCCAATTAGTTATATCTGAAAAACCATGTTCATTAACTTCTATCTCTACTGTCCCTGCTGTAAATGCATTTACTACTGGCTCTGGATTACTTGTAAACCAAGCCATAGTTCCTCCAACAACTAAAAGTGATAACAATGCAACCGTTGATAAAATAACCATTAATCTCTTTTTCATTTTATGACCTCCTTAAATTTTTGAGAACGTTAAAATTTAATTCGGCAACTGGCTACCATTTTACAGGTCCTCTAGCTTTGCGTCCTTAGGTTTCCCTAAGTTTGCTATTATCGTTTTCCTCCTATGTAGTTCCATTGATGTTTTGATACTATAAGATTTCTCTACACATCATTCCCTTTCTTTCTTTTATACCTACTATAAAATTGAATAATAATAAGTAATATAAGGGGTACTACTATTAATGTTATAAATCCTGTTTTAGTCCTTATAAATCCCATTAACACACCTATATATGGTACCCAAAATATTGATTTTCCTATGAGATGGCTTTCATTTAGTGGTAAAGGATCTTTCGTTTCATTTGCATCTCCCTTAGTTATAAAGCTTATTTCATCATCTTTTTTTATTTTTACTACTCTATGGGTAACAACGGTGTCCTCAAGACCTCTATAAGTTATTACATCACCAGAATCTATATCATTAGCATCAACTTCTTTAACTATGACTAAACTACCTACTTTTATAGTGGGGGTCATGCTACCACTTTCAACTATATACATCCTATAGCTTCCTATTGAAGGAACATCTCCTGTCATTCTACTTTGTATTAGGAAAAATATTAATACAATCATTATTGCCATAAAGACATAAAAAATTATATTCTCAACTATTTTCAATATCTTTATAAAAGAATTGTTTTTTTGTTTTATATCCTTTTCCATTTTATCGCCCCTTCACTATACTAATGCAACTGCAATTTTTTTCTCCTGTACAATTTGAGGTAAGGGCTCTTTGAAATATAAAGCTATATCCTTGTTGGTGTCTTTTGTTGTATTCTCTCCATTGAACATATTTACCGTAAAACTATTTATAGCTTCATCTTCATCATAAAACCAGCTGTCATTGCTTCTCTTATTGGTAACTGTTATATTTTTATCTAAACTATTAGCAGTAATATTGACAGCATTAGCACTTATTCCTACTAATTTATAATTCATAGGCACAACTTCCTTTATCTGATAATTACCTGGCCTTAGATATCCTAATGTTACTGAATCTCCATCTCTAATTGATTTAGCCCATCTCTTTCCATCGGGACCATATATCCATATTACAAATTTTCTATTTGTACTCTCATTCTTAACTACTTTATTAATTGTAATGCTTCCCTTAATTACTTTTATAGCTATCTCGTCAGTATCTGTACATGCTCCACAGACTTCACTGCCATATTTGTCATTAACTGTCAATGTATATGTTGTATCATCTCTAGGAGAAACTTGGGGATTCATATCATGGGATATCCATTCAGGATCATTACTACTACTCCATGTATAAGTATATGGTGGATAACCTGAAGTCACAGTTAAATTGTCTCCTAATCCTATGATATCTTCAATTATTATCTCCTTATCCTCTCCTAAATCCACCGATAATGGTGGTTGTACATTTACATTGGGTATAGGAAAATCTTTTGTACTATGATTTCCATTTACATCGTTATAATCTAATTTAGCCCAATCATTAGTAGGTATACTCTCTCCTCCTTGAAATGAACATTTTGCCCTTAATCTATAAGTTAAACTACTCTCATTGATTATAGTGCCAGGTGTCCATCTTATAGTTCTTGTATCTTCATCATAACTTACATCATCATTTTCGCTGAAATCACTTAATAATACAAAATTATCATTTATTACATCAATAACCTCCGCATCCTTGGCAGAATAACCTAATTGACCAGCTATGTTCTCATATATATCCGATAAATCAACTGCCGAATCTGTTTCATAATATCCTGCATTTTGTGCTCTATCCAATGTATCCCTTGCTATATCTAAAGAATTAGATGGAACTTCTCCTAATAAACCTACAGTAAATACTTGAACATCACCACCAAATTGAGCATTTCGACCAGCTTCATATGCTGCTATGGTATGACTATTATGGTTATCAGGATTACTAGGTCCATATTCCCTTCCTATGCTTACTGTTGGGACTCCATCAGTTAATAACACTATGGCTTTATTTGCCTCTGGCCTTCCATAAGAGGACATCAAATTACTAGCCCTTATGAATCCAGCCTCAGTATTAGTACCTCCATTGGCTACGATACTATTAATAGCTCCTTTTAAAGAAGATAAGTTGTTAGAGAAATTGGAATTTATAGATGTATCATCATATAGATTTCCATCGTCCCACCATCCCCAAAATAAAAAATCGTGATATTCTCCTACATATTCGAAACTTACCACAGCAACTCTATTATTGGGATTATTATTTAATACCTTTTCTGTAAATTCCTTTGCCGCATCCTTAGCATAATCCATAGAACTGGGACTACCTGATTTCATACTACCAGATCTATCTATTACCAACACTACATCTAACGGGGTTTCTGGAGGTGTTCCAGTAATATCCAATTTCACTTCATATTCTCTACAGCCTTCTACTTCATTTGCCCTCTTATCTACTACTATAGTATCAGTATAATTTGTTACAATAGAATCTAAAGACTTAGCCATTAAACTCCTAGCCATTCTCTTACTTGAGATTCTTTTAATCACACCTAATTTTTCTAAATATTCCTCGGGTATTTTCTCATACATTTGTTTCTCTATAAAATCACTATCACATTCTTCGTGAATCTTATCTGGCCCCTTTAGCTGAACTATTGATGTTTCTTCCTCATTTAATATTATTTCTTCACTTACTGCTGTAATATATACCTTATTAACTAACATCTTATTTTCTATTCCCTTTTCAGATAGCACCTGGTAATTTGTATGAATAGACCTTTCTTCACCTACAGGTAATAGTTCTATAAAATCATCTACTCCTGTCAAATCATCTTCAACACCTATATCAGTAATATCAACATTACCATTATTAATTATATTTATAGTGTATTCTATAGGTTCCCAAAATTTATACGCATCCCTATCAGTTTCAACGGACACATATAAGCTTGGCTCAGGTATTACCTCTGGAACTATAGGCTCCAATGGCAACTCTGGTGGTATTACTTCTTCAGGTGGAATTACTGGCTCCTCTGGTAGCTCTACTGGCTCTTCGGGTGTCTCATCTGGCTCCTCTGGCGTCTCCACTGGCTCTTCTGGCGTCTCTGCTGCTTCTTCTGGCGTCTCTACTGGCTCCTCTGGCGTCTCTGCTGGCTCCTCTGGCGTCTCCACTGGCTCCTCTGGCGTCTCCACTGGCTCTTCTGGCGTCTCTGCTGGTTCTTCTGGCGTCTCCACTGGTTCCTCTGGCGTCCCCACTGGTTCTTCCGGCGTCTCTACTGGTTCCTCTGGCGTCTCCACTGGTTCTTCCGGCGTCTCTACTGGTTCCTCTGGCGTCTCCACTGGTTCTTCCGGCGTCTCTACTGGTTCTTCCGGCGTCTCTACTGGTTCCTCTGGCGTCTCCACTGGTTCTTCTGCACTATCTGATGAATCCTCTGTACTATCTGATGAATCCTCTGTACTATCTGTTGAATCCTCTGCATTATCCGTTGAATCCTCTGCATTATCCGTTGAATCCTTTACACTATCTGTTGAATCCTCTGCATTATCTGTTGAATCCTCTGCATTATCTGTTGAATCCTCTACATTATCTGTTGAATCCTCTGCATTATCTGTTGAATCCTCTGCATTATCTGTTGAATCCTCTACTTTTTCATTTACTGAGTCACTATTACTCGCACCATATGCTATATTGCCAAAGCCACTGCCTAATATCAATACTAATATAAGCAGATAAGCAACCCCTAATTTCATTTTTCTCATAAATATTTTCACCTCCCGTCTATACTAATAATATTTTTAAAATATCCTTTGCATTTGTATTAAATCTCTTATGCTAAATATAACATTTAGTGGTTTCATATAAAATTTATTCCAATTTCATATATATTATTACTTAATTTATTTCTGATTTTTTGTTAGTTTAATGCTAATTACATTTTAATTACATTTTAGTTACATGAATTTGAACAATAAAATAACTGGGACTAATCCCAGTTCAAACTAATAACAAAAAGTATAAAATAGTTAATAGTTCAATGATGAAATCCATAGGATTTCCACCATCAACTACTAGCTACTAACTAATTTTATACCTTTGTCGTAACTATATATTTGGCAATAATCTAAACTCAGACTCATCCCAGTATTCTATAATTCATATGTATTCAATTAAAAATTAGATAATATTTTATTAAACCGAAATCTTAGATTCCATTGAGCACATAACACCTCTTCTTCAAATGCCCTTTCAATCCTAAACTCTATTTTATGTAAACAAGTTTCTTTTAAATTCGAAAACATTACTATAGATTGATTCTCATTCCAAAACGTAAATACATCACCTTTTCTAAGTCTTTTTGATAATATATTTTTTAATACATTCTTTGCCTGCCTCAATTCTACTTCTGATTTATTATCCATTATGCAATCTAAGGTAATAAGGGCTATAAAAGTATCTGTATTGTTTCTGTCACTCTTTCTCTTCTCTAAATTATATAGAAATTTAAAATACTCTAAATCACAATACATAGCTCCTTTAAAGTCTGTATCTTTCAATCTCTTTTCTATAAAAAATAAATCAGTTACAACCTTTTCTTCATTCTCAATCTGTATTTTTCTATAAATATCTTTCATTGCCATAGAAGGCTTTATTCCAAAATCTTTATATAATTTGTATGTAGTATATTCATAATGACTCATAGCTTGCTTTATTTGTCCTATCTTAAGTAATGCCTCCATATAATATATATGAAGAACTTCTTCAAATGGTTGAACCGATATCCCTATTTCACACACTTCTATTATTGTACTATAGTCTTCTTCACTTTTTAGATGCTCAATTAACTTTATAATTGTCTGCAAATATATACGATTATATCTATTTCTTATAGGTATAATCCAATCCCCATAACTTCCTTCACCCATATATTCACCTTTATACATATAAACTGCCTCTTTATACTTTTGTATTGCCTCCAACTTATCTATAGAAAGTAGCTTATTTGCATGAAATATCTTTTCTTCAAATATTTCATAATCCATTTTACATCTTTCACATGTATTAAAAACATAATATCCATTTGAAAATTCAATATTGAATAAAGTATTGTCGCATTTTACTTCTTTCCTTATTTCTTCTAGTATTTTTCTAAGCCTAAATATTTGAGTTCTTAAAACATTTTTAGGATTGCTCGAGCTATTATATTCTAGGGCATGGTCTATTATAGTTTCAGCTAATAATTTTTTACCTTTAAAGGATATAAAGTATTTAAATAATCCCAATATTTTATAAGACCTACCTAACTTATCTATTATTGAATCCCCTCGTATTTTGATATCGAAATTGCCCAATGTTATTACTTCTATTCTATCCTCACACACCTCTTCTAAGCATTTATCCATTCTATAACACCCCCATTCTTTAGCAACAAATAAAAGAGATTTACTTATAAAAGTAATTTTTATTTAAATATTTCCAATAATAACTATTAATTGTATATACTTTATTTTATTCCTAATATAATTATAATAGTAAATTTCGTATTTCAATCTAAATTTTATCTAAATTTTTTATAATTGTAACTGAATGCAAAACAAGGTAAGAATCCATGGACTCTTACCTTGTTTTATTGACAATTAACTACTAACTCTATTATATCTATCTAAATACATATATCTCTTATTACTATTCATTTCTTTAAATCCTAAACTTGAATAAAATCCTTTAAGATTTTTAACTCTTCTATTCCTTTTATCTATATCCATATCATATAAAGAATCAAAAGAAGGATCAGATGTTATAGGGTCAGGGTACAATGCCATATACCTGACATTTTCATTTAACATACTTGAAATATTAATTCTAAAGTTGTACAGTATTTCTCTACCTAATCCACTTCCTCTAAAATCAGGCTCAATATAAAATCTATCCAAATGGAAAATATTTTGACCCTTACCTTTAAAACACTTAGTTTCCATGCATAGATTACTACAAATACTAAATGTCTCATCTCCATACAGGTTTAATATTTCTAAAATCTTATCACTCAGTCCTTTTCTATTGATTCTTTGGAAATTAAAGAAATGTCCTGTCAATTCTCCTATTTTCATTGCTTTGTCTTTTTTTCTTTTAATTATATTGTACTTTAGTCCTTTGCAATAATAGTTATCTCTATTACCTACCTCCATTAAATAAGTATTATTAAAATTATGACATTCTAAATCAGTATTGATAATTTCAATCCTCCCTTAATATACAAACAACCCCTTCATCATATACTAATAGATTATCTTATTATGTAACCATATGCAATCTCCCAATATTTGTATTTACAAGGTAGTTTATTATTGGATAAGGATTAAAATAAAGTTTTATATAGAATCTAATTAATTCTTTATATATCTCTATTTTTCAGTATTATTTAATATTTTGTTATAATAAGTAAGTTTACTTATACTAAACATTTTTTGATATAAAAAAGTTAGCAGCTATTAACTACTAACTTTTTTATATCATTACTCTCAGCTAACTATTTTGATAAATATTTACTCTGTAGCATAATTATCAAAATATCCCTGCACTAAAACTACAGGAGTACCCTTGTCACCACTACCACTTGTTAAGTCACATAAGCTTCCTAATAAATCTGTAAGCTGTCTTGGTGTAGTTCCTAAAGATTCTTTTTTATTTAATAGATTCTCTCCTTTTTGTCTAATTTTTTCCTTCATTTTCTCAGTCATTTCTTCTGTATTTAATCCCACAAACTCGGTATCTGCTATATACTTTATTTTTATTTCATTTGGAGTACCTTTAAGCCCATCGGTAAAACCTGGAGAAACCACAGGGTCTGCCAATTCCCATATCTTTCCCTTTGGGTCCTTAAATGCGCCATCTCCATACACCATAACCTCAATATGCTTTCCAGTCTTGTCCTTTAGATTCTGTTGCACTTTATCTACAAAATCTTTTGAATCCCTGGGAAATAATTTTACCTTATCTTCTGTAGCTGTATTGGAACCCAATAGTCCATATTCTGGGTTAAATCCACTCTCTCCTATGGGCTTATCCAATATTTGATCTAATCCTAGAACTTTATCAGCACCTGCCTTTTGCAATATCTTTTTCGTTCTCTCGCTTTCATGTATATTGGCCACGATAATATCTTTAGAATATTTTAAAGCTTTCTTAGGATCATTGCAAAGTACTATTTCTATATTATTATCTATTCCCAAACTTTTATAATATTCTACATAGTCAACACCTGTAAATGGGTGACTAACATTATTTCCAAAAAATTTTCTATATTTTTCTTCAGTCAACATATCTGAAGAAATATCTATATTCAAATCATCCATTTTATCTATATCCATTAGGCAATTTCCAACTTCATCTGAAGGATAATTTAAAAACAAATAAACTTTTTTACCTGTTAATGCTATTCCCTTCAATACTATAGAAAATCTATTTCTACTCAATATAGGAAACAATACCGCTATATCTCCATCAAATTTACTATTTATATCATTAGCTATTTCCTCTATTGTTACATAATTCCCTTGAGCTCTAGCCAATAAGGATTCTGTAATTCCCACTACATCCCTATCTCTAAGTGTAAATTCTCCATCTTTTGATGCTCTAATTATAGAGTCTACTACTATATTAACTAGGTCATCTCCTTCTTTAATTATTGGAGTTCTTATCCCTCTAACTACTGTTCCAACCATTCTAGACATTTTCTTATTCCTCCTATGGTAAATAAAAAATTAAATATTCTTCATATTTTGCACAATGATATTATACCATTAAGATACAAAAAGTGTAACAAGAAAACCATGTTAATTTATCTTTTGCCTTTTAAGTAACATCTCAATATGAGGAATTCCATCTTCTAGATACTCTTTAGATACTTTTATAAATCCCAATGATTCATAAAATTCTTCTAAATAAGATTGTGCCGATATCCTTATTTTATTTTCTTTTAATTCATTAATTATGAAGTCAATAGCATTAGCCATAATATCCTTCGCAATACCTTTACCTCTAACATCTGCTGTAACTAATACCCGTCCTATTGAAACCTCCATATAAGAGACATTTTTATTGGGAATTCTTAAATACCCTATTACACGCTCATTATCCATTGCTACTAAATGATAAGATTCTTGATCTTTTCCATCGCAATCCTGATACACACACTGTTGCTCTACTACAAAAACTTCATTCCTTATCTTCAATATATTATATAGTTCTTCTACTGTGAGCTCTGAAAATTTTTTTATACTTATATTCACCATTTTACCTCCTATATCTTATTAATATTTTAAATCCCATACATTCCATCACTAAACTAATAACTACCACCATTAACTACTAATTTATTTTATATCTCTATTATAATAATAGCTTTAGTAATAATCTATATATTTAATAAACTAATCTATATATAAACTATATATGGGTAATATTATATATGAGATTATATAGGAGGGATATATATGCATAAACATCATTCCCATAATCATAATCATTCAACCACTTCAAATATAAAGATAGCTTTTTTATTAAACTTTTCATTCGCTATTATCGAGATAATAGGTGGTTTATTTATAAATAGTATCGCCATAATATCTGATGCTCTTCATGATTTAGGAGATAGTTTTTCTTTAGGACTATCTTGGTTTCTAGATAAGTATTCTAAAAAAGATGCTAATTTAAAATACTCTTATGGATATAAAAGGTATTCCCTATTAGCAGCATTAATAAACAGTATCATTCTGATAGTAGGTTCTATTTTTATATTAAGTGAAGCTATACCTAGATTGTTAAATCCTGAACCTACAAACCCTAAAGGGATGATAGCCTTTGCAATATTAGGTATAATAATAAATGGTCTTGCTGTGCTTAGACTCAAAAAAGGATCTTCACTAAATGAAAAGGTAGTTAGTTGGCACTTAATGGAAGATTTATTAGGATGGATTGCTGTGCTAATAGCTGGTATTGTTATGTCATTTACAAATATTTATATATTAGATCCCATATTATCAACAATTATAACTTTGTATATCCTATTTAATGTAATAAAAAATTTAAATAAAACTTTTTCTCTCTTTCTTCAGGCAGTCCCAGAGGGATATGATCTAAGAGAAATAGAAAAAAATATATTATCTATTCGAAATGTGCTCAATACCCATCATATTCACATATGGTCTTTAGATAGCGAAAAACATGTATTCACTGCACATTTAGTAGTTAATGACTCTACTTCATTAGAAGATATCAAAAAAATCAAGAAAAAAGTAAAGGTATATCTTCAATCCTTAGAAAATATAGAACATGTAACTTTAGAAATAGAACAGGAAAATGAAGATTGCAGTATATCAGATGATATCTAATATCTCATATTGATCATGTCTAGATAGATCTATAACCCCATTTCCTACTTTTACAATAGGTCTAAAGGTATTGTAGGGAGAGTAGAAAAGCCATCACAAAATCATATATTTTTCAAAAAATCATTACACATATAACATAATAATGAAACCCCTAATATTGTAACATTTTCCAATGTTAAACATTAGGGGTCAATATTAAAATATATATTACATTTTATTCATTTAAAAAATCTATAGCATATTGTGCATATAGTGCAGAGCCTTTTTCCAATGCATCTTCATCCATATTGAATCTTTCATGGTGATGAGGATAGTCACACTCCTTGGCCTCATTCCTTATACCTACAAATGCTATTACTCCTGGGGCCTTTTCTAGATACATAGCAAAGTCCTCTCCCCCTGTTACCTTTTCCATCATTCCTACTGCATCAGTACCATATAACTTCTCCACAACAGTTGTGGCCAATTTAGACGCACCTTCTGTGTTTATAGTAGGAGGTGTTCCATAGGTATACTCCAACTGTGCCTCTGCTCTGTAACTATTTGCAGAATTTTTTGCTATTCGTTCTATTACCTTAGGAAATCTACCCCTTATCTCTGGGTCAAAACATCTAGTAGTTCCTTCTAATACTGCACTACTAGATATTACATTAAATCTAGTTCCTGAATTAAATACTCCTACACTTACTACCGCTGATTGTAATGGGCTTATTTCCCTACTTACTACAGATTGCAAATCCATAACTATGGCTGAACCAGCTACCACGGCATCTATACCTTGATGAGGCAATGAACCATGGCCTCCCAATCCCTTTACTATTATTTTAAACATATCTGCTGAAGCCATCCTAGGTCCAGCCTCTACAGATATTTTTCCATACTCTAAATCACTCCATAGATGTATACCAAAAACACCATCTACTCCGTCCATGCATCCTTCCTCTATCATCTTAGCTGCTCCTTGAGCTAACTCTTCAGCAGGTTGAAAAAAGAGTTTCACAGTACCTTCTAAATCATCTTTCACATCATTTAAAATCTTAGCTGCTCCCAATAACATAGACGTGTGACCATCATGTCCACATGCATGCATAACACCTTCATTCTTTGACTTATACTCTACATCATTTGCTTCTGTCACTTGTAATGCATCCATGTCTGCTCTAAGTGCAACAGTTTTTCCCTTCTCTTTACCTTCTATTGTTGCAACTACACCTGTTCCAGCCATTGATACATAAGGTATTCCCATTTTATCTAATTCTTCCTTTACTCTTTTAGATGTCCTTACTTCTTCCCAACTTATCTCTGGATACATATGAAACTCTCTTCTTAAATCTATTACATAATCCTTATAATTTTTTGCCAAATTTGCTATATTCATCATTCTACCTCCCCTAAACTTAGTACTGTATTGTACATAACTTCTATACCTTTTTGTAACTCATAATAGTCAGTCCACTCTTCAGGACAATGGCTTCTACCATCTTTGCTAGGTACAAATAATAGCCCAACATCAGTTATACCTGCCATTATCATAGCATCATGTCCTGCACCACTTAACATATCTATCTTCGAAAGACCTAATTTCTCACAGTTATTATTAAAATATCTTATTATATCAGTATTTAATTTCACTGGGTCTGCATTTAAACTTTCAAACACTGTATACTCTACAGATTTCTGTTCCTTAACCTTCTTAAGTTCTTCATGTATAAACTCTGTAATTTCATCTATACATTTACTATTTTTAGATCTTATGTCCACCGTAAACTTCACTTCTCCTGGAACAATATTTGCTGCTCCAGGTAATATATTTAAGGTCCCCACTGTGGCCACTGAACCTTCTCCTACCTCTTTGGCCTTATCACTTATCTTGCTTATAACTTTAGTAGCGCTATCTAATGCATCAATCCTCATAGTCATAGGTGTAGTCCCTGCATGGTCTGGTCTTCCCTTTATCACTATATCTAACTGTTTAATTCCTACAATGTGATTTACTATACCTATATCCTTGTTTTCATGCTCTAAAATTGGTCCTTGTTCTATATGCAATTCTAGAAATGCTCTAATATCATTTGAATCTCTTTTTGCATGACCTATCTTATCTGGATCAAATCCAAATTCTTTCATAGCATCGGCTGTAGATATACCTTCCATATCTTTGTATATATCTAACTGCTCCCTAGTTATGGTACCAGCCATAGCTCTACTGCCAAAAAGACCACTTCCAAACCTTCCCCCTTCTTCTTCTATCATTGCAATAAATTCTACAGGGTATTTAAGTTTTATATTTTTTTCTTTAATGACTCTAGCTGTTTCCAATGCAGCAACTACACCTGCATTGCCATCAAAATTTCCTCCATTTTTAACAGAATCATAATGGGAACCTAACATTATTATAGGGCCATCTTTAATGCTACCTTCTAATCTCCCTATTATTGTACAAGCTTCATCCTCATATACTTGAAGTCCTATTTTTTTCATTTCTCCCTTTATATATGCCCTTGCCTGTTTATCTTCTTCTGTTAAAGAAAATCTAGTAAGACCCTCTCCTGGAGTACTGTTAAATTGTCCCAATGTCTCAATATCTTTCTTAATTCTCTCTAATCTAGTATCCATGTTTTTCCTCCTCTTATAGCATCTTGACAAATATACCTGCAATAACTACAGATACAATAGTTACTGAAGTAAATCCACCTACAAGCATCTTAGGCAACATCTGATCCATAAGGTACTCTCTCTCTTCATCAGTCTCTGCTAATGCCTTTGAGGCCTCTTCCGTCAACACATAGTTTGGTGGAAATCCATATAGTGCTGTAAGGGCTGTTGCAAATGCCATTTCCTTAGAATATCCCATCTTTTTACCTGCCAACATAGAGAATATTGCCATCCCTGTAACCCCTAGAATGATTATTCCCAATAGGGGTAATACTATCTCTGCCAGCATACTTGGAGTAGCCTTAGCTAATTGGGCAAATATATACGCCATCAATGATGTCATTAACCATCCAAAGGAGCCTGATAAATTTAGTGGCTTCCTTTCTAAAAATCCTATTTCAGATGCTATAACTCCAAATATAAGACAGACAACATATTTAGAAACAACCTCATTGGTTACAGAAGCAAATGACACTGCTGCCCATGCCACTAATCCCAATTTAGCTAAATACATATATATAGTTTGATATTTTTGTGGAAGGGGAGGAAAGATTTTAAATTTACTTTTAGTCTCCACTACCTCCTCAGATTTAGATTGAGTAACAGTTTGAGCATTTCCACTTCTAAATATCTTCAAAAGCCTCTTTCCTTCTTTTTTTAGACAATATGCGGTCAATGGATATCCTGCAAAACCTTGCATAACATACATTACTATTGCCAATACTCCAAGGTCCTCTAGTCCCTTAGCTGCAGCTGCATCAGACATCATTATTGCAGCTACTATACCACCACTCAATGGTGGCGTTGCAGCAACCACTGTCTCCCAACCAAATAATAGTCTTCCGATGGTCAATGTAGTAATACATAATCCAATAATTCCAATCAATGATATGGATATAGTCTTCCATTGACCTAGCAATTCACTAATGCTCATCATAGTTCCCATATGAGTGATAAGTAGATACATAGCTAATAATGCCATGGGCATTCCCAGACTAGATATATCCACTAAATCCTTAGGAAATATAGTCCAAAATCCCAATAAAAATAGTACTGCGGAAACAAATACTGATGGTATAAATGCCTTTGTCTTGGCAGATATCACATCTCCCACTGCCAATACAACTAAAATAATACAAAACGCCATAATAATACTCATTCAATTCCCTCCTTGAATTGTTGGAATTTGTTAAATTTTTAAAAAATTATTGTAATTACTGTTATATAACAAGCAATATATGTGCCAACATTACAGAAAAACCTTAGACATTAGTATATAAGCCATCTCTGTCTAAGGTTTTCATATAATTAATATTTCATAATAAAAAAAGTGATGAATTTCTTCATCACTTCAGATGAATTTTTTCATCACTTTCTATTTTTTATCTTTTTCAATTTTTTAACTACAGTTGACTGATCAATTCCCAATACTTGAGCAATCTTTCTTGTAGTCTTATATTCTTCTAAAGCCTTTAATAATAATTGAGTCTCCACTTGAGTAGTAGCTTCTTTGAGAGGCATAATATTTTTAACTTCTATATCATATTTTTCATTGAAATTACCCAATGTATTGTACACATAAGAACCTTGTATACAATCTTTGTCACAGGTGATTAATAATCGCTCTATAGTGTTCTCTAACTCTCTAATATTACCTGGCCAATCATAACTATTTAATACATCATATGCCTCTGATGTAAGTCTTTTATTCATGCAGTGTTTTTTATTATACTTTTCAACAAAAAAATATGTCAATAGAGGAATATCCTTTTTTCTATCTCTTAATGGAGGTATTTTAACTGGAAGTACATTTAATCTATAATACAAATCCTCTCTAAAATTACCTTCATAGACCATATTTTTTAAATCCTTATTTGTAGCAGCCAATATCCTTACATCTACTTTTATTGGACTAGAACCTCCAACTCTATATATTTCTTGATGCTCTAAGGCATGAAGCAATTTAACTTGTAAATGTATTGGAACCTCTCCTATCTCATCTAAAAATATGGTCCCATGATTTGCTATTTCAAAAAATCCCTTTTTGCCTAATTTACTGGCCCCAGTAAATGCCCCTTCATCATATCCAAATAGTTCTGATTCCATAAGATTCTCAGGTATTGCTCCACAATTTATATGTACAAATGGTTTATCTCTCCTTTTACTTATATTGTGTATGGTCTTAGCTATAAGGGTCTTTCCAACGCCAGTTTCTCCTTGTAATAGCACTGTTGCATTTACATTGGCAACTTGATTAACTAAAGTCATCACTCGTTTCATTTCCAATGTTTCTCCATATACTAACTTATTTTCTATCTCTTGTTTCTTTTGAAATTCTCTTCTATACCATTCTATTTGTTCTTCCGTTTCTTTCAGCCTATTCTTAATCTTTTCTATCTCTGTTACATCTTTTGCAACATTGATTATCCTCTTAAGTTTTCCTTTTTCATTAAACATGGGGATACCTATAACCATAAATCTTCTACCTGTTGCAGTAGTTTGCAATGCTGTTTCTTTTTTGCTAGTTTTCATAACCATAGCAGTCATGGACTCATCTATTAATCCAATCTTTTCAACATCTATGGCACTACTTCCTATTATTTTATCTTCTGAAACTCCAAAGTTTTTTTCTGTCCCTTTGCTTACCTTCAAAAAAACTCCTTTTTCATCTGCTATACTTATATGATCATAGGTTATATCAAAAATTAATTTAAATTCATCATAAGCTTCTTTATAAAATTCCAATTTTTGCAATATTCTATCTTCTTGAAATTCCATTCACATTCCACCCTCTAGCATTAATAATCTTAATTATTAACTTATAGTAAAACTAATAATATTGCAAGGACAATCTAGATTTATTCCTTATATATTATATATATTTTCTTAAAATTTTCTTTAGAAGTAATTTAGTCATATCTAATCATTGTATTAGCAATTAGATTGAAGGGCACACTATTTAATAAAATATAAATGCCTAATCCACATCCTCTAGGAGCGTGATATATTTGGAATACAATACTATATGGAAATTTTTATTGCTCATTATATTGCTATTCTTTTCTGGCTTCTTTTCTGCTTCAGAAACTGCCCTTATGTCATTAAGTAAGATTAGAATACGACATATGGCTGAAAAAAAGATAAAAAAAGCTGAACTTGTAAATAAATTGATTCAAAATCCCAATAGATTATTGGGTGCCATATTAGTTGGAAACAATATAGTAAATATAGGGGCCTCAGCATTGGCTACATCTCTAGCCATAGACTATTTTGGAAACTCTGGAGTAGGTATTGCCACAGGTATAATGACTATATTAGTACTCATCTTTGGAGAAATAACGCCTAAATCATTGGCAACCCAGCACTCAGAAAAGGTCTCACTCAAGGTGGCCAGTATTATATCTAATATAACAATAATATTGAATCCACTGGTTACCATATTAATCCGCATAACTAATATCATCATAAATATCTTTGGTGGCAAAACTGAAAAAAAGCAACCCTTCATTACTGAAGAAGAACTCAAAACTATAGTTACTGTTAGTCATGAAGAAGGTGTCCTAGAAGGTGAAGAGAAAAAAATGATATATAATGTCTTTGAATTTGGTGATTCACAAGCAAAGGATGTCATGACTCCTAGGACAGATATGATTACTTTAGATATAAATTCTACTTATGAAGAGATACTATTTGTTTTTAAAGAAGAACAATTTTCTAGAATACCTATATACGAAGATAGTTACGACAATATAGTAGGTATTCTATATATAAAAGATTTGATATTTTTTCAAACTAAACAAGAAAAGTTTAATATAAAAAAATATATGAGAACTCCATACTTTACATACGAATTTAAAAGTACGGCAGAACTATTTTATGATATGCGTAATAATCGTATCCCCATAGCCATAGTATTAGATGAATATGGGGGTACTGCTGGTATAGTCACCATAGAGGATTTAGTTGAAGAAATTGTAGGGGATATAGCCGATGAATATGACAAATACGAAAAGGAGATAGAGGTAATAAAAGATAATGAATATATTGTAGATGGTAGTACTAGGATTGACATGGTAAATGAAATGCTGGGATTAGATATAGAATCCGAAGATTTCGACTCCATAGGCGGATTTGTCATAGGTATCATAGGTAAAATCCCCAAACCAGGTGAACAGGTCAATTACAATAATATAAAATTTATTATAGAAAGTATTGAAAAAAACCGCATAGAGAAATTAAAGATTATAATATCTATATAAACAACAATAAGCTAACCGCCATCACAATCATCCCTCCTATTAGACCATATATAGATAGATGATGCTCTCCATATTTTTCTGATGCAGGCAATAATTCATCTAAAGATATATATACCATTATTCCTGCTACCATAGCAAATAGTATACCAAAGGTTAAATCGTTAAAAAGTCTAGATAACAATACATAACCTAATATAGCTCCTGCAGGTTCCGATAGCCCTGATATAAAAGAATAATAAAACGCCTTTCTTTTATTTCCAGTAGCATAATATATAGGCACCGATACAGCTATACCTTCAGGTATATTATGTATAGCTATGGCTACAGCTATAGGTAACCCTAGACTTGGATCTTTGAGTGCCGCTGTAAATGTAGCTAATCCTTCAGGAAAGTTATGTATGCCTATAGCCAATGCTGACATCATCCCCATACGCATTAAGCTCTGTTTCTTTACATCCTCATTTTCTTCATCTGTTATTTCTTCTACAGAACGCATAGAATGAGGATTTTCAAAACTAGGTACTAGTTTATCAATAATAGCGATTAAAAACATACCACCAAAAAAGCCCCCTGCAGTAGCCCAAGAGCCTGACTTGATTCCCATCTCTGCCACTAAAGATTCCTTCGCCTTTAACAATATTTCTGCAAAGGAAACATAAATCATAACTCCAGCAGAAAAACCTAACGATACAGATAAAAACTTAGTATTAGTTTTTTTAGCAAAAAATGCCAATGCACTACCTATCCCTGTAGCTAAACCAGCAAATAGTGTGAGGCCAAACGCAAATAAAATATTTTGTTCCATATAGTGTCTCCTTTCTTGTCAATATAATATTTTATACCCCTTTTTATATCAATTTCACAAAAACATAAAATTTTATAATATTTAGTATATATTTTGTTGAAAAATGTAGAAAAATGTAAAATTTTCTTGTATAATTTTTATATAGGCATACATATTCGATGTCAGTACTTTGATAGGAGGATACAATATGAGGATTGCATATAGCATAGCATTATATATTATTCCACCAATTATACTATTTTTTTCATCTTTTTCTTATGCCCAAAGATCTACTATAAAGTTACAATTAGATGAAAATTATCCTCCTTTTTCTTTAAAATATAATAATTATATATATGGATTTGATAAAGATTTAATGAATCTAATATTTAATAATAAAGATTATATTTTAAAGTATTCTTCTGGCTCTTGGAAGGATTTATTGACAAATGTAAAAAAAGACAATATACATATAACAAGCTTGATTGCTAAAAATAAAGAGAGGGAAAAATTCCTTTTCTTTACTAAACCAGTGTTACAGTCATATACAGGAGTATATTCTATTAAAAATTTTATTGACGTCTCATTAGAAAATTTGAGTCAGTATAAAATAGGTGTAGTAGATAGTTATTATGAAGAAGGCATACTGAGAGATATATTGAATATAGATGACTACATAACCTACGAAAATCCCAATGACCTCATACATGGACTTATGTCTCAAGAGGTAGATATAGTGTTTTCAAACCAAGATGTAATGGATTATTATATAATTCAAAAAAACTTAAAATCTATAATTATCCCTAGAATAACTAATAGATTTCCAGTGGACTTTTGTTATGGCATTAATAAGTCACATCCCGAATTAGTAAAATATATAAACAATCGCATTGAAGAATTGAAAAAAAATGGTATCTATGAGGAATTATATATTAAATATTTTTATGATCATTCTCAAGACTATATGAGAAAAAAACAATATAAGACTTATTTTATAATTTCTATTTCTTTTATTCTTCTAATCATAATATTTATTTTTACAAGATTATATATAAAATACCTTAGACAAAAGATAACAAAAGAAAAGTCACTATCTCAAAATATTATAGATAATTCCAATATCTTTATAGTTCTATGGAAGATAGATGGCAGTATCATCTCTATAAACAAATTTACTGAAAGAACTATAGGATATAGTGAAGAATACATAAGATTTAAGAAATGGGATCAATTTGTAGACTTTTCCAGTACAAATGTGGATAAAAATTTCATAATAGAAAAAGTAAATTCTGGTATTAATTTAGAGAATATTATAGCCCCCATAATATCTAAAGACAATAAAAAAATAGATGTTTCATGGAATATATGTATATTACCTCATATGGATAATGAAAAGATCTTTGGTATATCCATGGGTATCGATATATCTCAAAGGTTAAAAACAGAAAATCAACTTACTAATACAATAGAAGAATACAAACAGGCACAGAAAAAAATAAAGTATATGGCATATTATGATAGCTTGACACAACTACCAAATAAAATAAATTTTAAATCTATGCTGACAAACTACATTAGCAACGCAATTAAAGATAATACAAAAATAGCAATACTATTTCTTGATTTAGATAATTTTAAAGCAGTAAATGATACCTTTGGCCATTCCACTGGAGATACATTGATAAAAAAAGTAGCCTATAGACTTAAGTCCATATCTACTGGTCAAGTTTCAGTGGCAAGGATGGGAGGAGATGAATTTATATTATCTATTACTAATATATACTCCCGTAGAGAAATAATAGATACATTAGAAGAAATAATAAACTTATTTAATACTCCATTTAATATAAATAATCGCAACCTCTATATAAGTGCTAGCATAGGTATTTCCATATATCCTGATAATGGTGTTACAGAACAATCTTTATTTAGAAATGCTGATGTAGCAATGTATAAGGCTAAAAAACAAGGAAAAAATAAGTATCACTTCTTTACCAATGCCCTATATGAAGATACTCTAAAGAGTTTAGAATATGAACAAGATTTGAGAATGGCATTATCTAGAAAAGAATTGGAATTACACTATCAACCAATTATAGATATATCAAAACATAAAATAATCTCTGTAGAAGGATTGTTACGATGGAGACATCAGTCTAAAGGAATGATATCACCAATGGATTTCATTCCCATAGCTGAAGAAACTGGACTTATTATTCCTATAGGTGAATGGGTAATAGAATCTGCATGTTCTCAATTGGTAAAATGGAGAAAACAAGGTATAAAAAATATAAAGATGTCTATTAATTTATCTCCATATCAAATCCAATATAGTAATCTAAGCAATACTATAAAAGATATATTGGATAAAACATCTTGTCCTGCTGAACATTTACAACTTGAAATAACCGAATCAATGGCAATAGTAGACTTAGATAAAACTATATATTTCTTAAGAGAAATGAAGGCTTTAGGAGTAAAGATAGCCCTTGATGACTTTGGTACAGGCTATTCTGGTCTAAATTATCTTGCTAAATTACCCATAGATACTGTGAAAATAGATAAAGAATTCATAAAAGAAATACCTAATAATTGTCATTGTAGTTCTTTATTAAATGCCATAATAGAATTATCTCATCAATTGGGAAAAGATGTTATTGCTGAAGGTGTAGAAAATAAAATACAACTTGATTTATTAAATTCCTATAAATGTGATATGGTTCAAGGATATTATTTTAGCAAACCACTATCATCTTTAAAAACTTTTGAATTTATGAAAGGCTTTGATATAGATACTGGAAAAGAATAGACTATTCTTTTCCAGTATCTATTTTTAGAAATTTATCATTTTCTTAACTTATATTCTAACATCCTGTCTCATAAGGATCTTTAGGTATAGGCATATCTTTTTTTATACCCTTAATAAAGCTATCCATCCATTTAGGCTGTTCAGGCACTCTATTCTCCTTAATCACATTTTGCCATTCTTCATCGGTCAGTCTACCTTGTGACTTATTCATATTTACAAATTCGTAATAGCTAAATACAGCACCTCTAGTAATATACAGTTTACCATCTATTGGTACAACTACAAATATCTCACTAGCTGGACCTACTCCCACTTGAAAATATCCCCCTGCACTATATTGATTTGGACCTATAGTGTGTATATCGGATATAATCGCCATATTTTTATCGGTATCAGAGGTTATCTCAAACCATCTCATGCCATCACCAGCAAAAGAACTTGTAAGATATTCCAATAATCCCCCATAAGTAAGTAAGTCATAATATTCTTGATCCGTTAATTCTTCATTATTAAGTTGCTTTACCGAACAATCTATCAAGAACTGTAATAACTCTTCAAATTTCTGTAATTTATCTTCCAAGCTTCCAGTCAAAAGGTTTCTATTTTTAAGATTTAATTTAGAATATTTAGTCAACCAAAGTAATCTCTCATATACTTCTATATTTGGCTCTACATATCCCTTTATTTGTGGAGGCTCTTCACCACCTCCACATTCAGCACCACTCTGCTTACCATATAATACTGTATCATGTTTTAGTTCTGACCAACTAGCCAATGCCGTATTTAATGATTTATCTTCCCATACACTATTAGTCATAAAAGATGGATACCCGTCATCAAAAGTCCTAAGAAGCCCTTTTAATGTCCAAAGCCACCCATAATACATATTAGACCTGTATTTATCATCACTTATATTAGTAAACTTATTATTCATTTTATTAAATGCATCTACATATCCATCCCATTTTTCATTTTCTTTATTTACATCTATTTGAATATCATATGCCCTTTGAGACCCTAACACTGCCATAACATCAAGCCCTGATGGTATAGGTCTTTTTATAGGTTCTACCATTTCCTGTATGATTTCTGCATCAGGAACATATCTCTGTCCCATAAATCTAAATTGTTTTCCTACAGGCATATTTACCTGAGTATACTTAGCCTTTATTTTAGGCTCTGGTAATTTTTCTGCTTCTTCATATATTTTGTTTAATCTCTCTTTATCACTAAACTCACTTATATCGGGATTTTTTCCATATACATCTAAAATTAAATCTCTATAGTGATATAAGTTCAAATCATCCCCAGTTCCTACATAAAACCCTGTGGGTTCATATATATTTTCCCACAGCTGAATATCTATATCACCAGAGTCCTCATTGTTTAAAAACACAGTATAAGTTATAAGTAATGCCTGCAAAGTTTCCTCCATTGCCCTCTTTTCTTTTCCATTTTCATCTAATATGTGAAGTGGAAAACCTACTTGTCCATACCACATCATAGCCTTGAAATATCTCTTTAAGTCGTCATTCCTAGTATAATGTCCTCTAGGTTTATACTGACTATAGTCCAATTGATATGGTAGTATATTGGATTTACTAAAACCCTTGTTTTCATCAATAAGTCCATACTCCTTTATAGCCATTTCTTTAGCACTTTGAGGTATATTTTCAGGTAACTCTTTATCAAGACATAATTGTGCTACAGAGAAAAAAGATATATTTTTTAACAATGTACTTTTTATTTGATCATTTTTTGCATTATCATATAAATAAATAGATTTTTCAATCATATTGTTTGTAAGTTTTTCTAAAATACCTATGAGTTTTTCATTTTCCAATGTTCTAAGTGAATAATCATAAAATACATGATATACTTGAAGCACAGAATCAGTAGTTACAAAGGAGGGTATCTTCATATATTCATTGTTTTCATATATATAAAACAATTGTTCCTCCTTGGTTGGCATGACTACAAAACCATTTTCTATAATACTGTTCTTCTGTTCTTGAGTAAAGTCACCAAACTGTTCTAAATTCTCAATATTGGATAAGTCCTTCTTTATCTCATATGGTGATACCTTCGCCTCATACTCCACAGGCTTAAATGGGATATTTACAGATTTGTCATCCCTTTGATAATCAAAATTTATGTCCTCCGATGTAGCTATATTATCATTTCTAGTACAACCTATAGATACTAATAAAATAGTACTTATGTAAATACAACACAATAATAATGCTAGTTTTTTCCTCCTAAACATTTAATCTCCCCCACTAAATAATAGTTTTTATTATAATATTTCTGTTATAAATTTGTTGTCTTTATACTTTAAAATTATCCAATGTTTTCCATTAATCTCTTTTATATAGGCCTTTATATTATTGCCATCTTTTTCTATAGCAAATATATCATCAAAGGGTTCACTTTCTAACATTCCCTCAAACCCAAATCCTTCCCATCTATATGTATTTATAACCCTCTGCCCATCTTTAAGCATCTCAATAGATACCAATTCATCTCTACCATCATCATTTATATCTACAAATATATAATCATCAAAGGGTTTAGATAATCTGGACCCTCTCCATTTGGGAAATAATATATTATCCTTCCAATTATATATATATGGTCTTTTGTCCATAATTGGATGAAATTTTGTCTCTTTATATACACCTATGGATATCTCTATATTTTTATCTCCATCTATATCTGCCATTTGAATCTTCCATGGATTAAAATTAGTAAAATCTCTATTATAGATCTCCATTAAACCATCATTGAATGTATATATCTTTATCCTCTGTCCATAAATCTCCTCTTCTTTACCAGTAATCAATAATATCTCATCAGTAAAGTCTCCATCTATATCTCCAATATCAATACTCTTTATGTAATTATAATTTCCATCTATATTATATTCTTCTAACAAAATATTTCCATGGGAATATATCTTCATGCCATTATCTTCTATATACACACTATGCTCCTTACCCTGTATAGACATCGTATACTGTTCATATCTATCAATATCACCTTCATAAAATTGAACAAATATAAACAATAATAATATAAATAATATGTATTTATAATTCTTATTTTTCATAATACAGTAATGCATCCAAATCCTTGGGAATTCTTTGCACCTATTCCACAGGATAGTGCTATCTTGATAAGGGTTTTATCTCCTTCTATCTTTAGCAGTCCATTCCATCCATTTATTATTAACCCCTTATATTTTGTAATCCTTTTTCTCATCTTCTTTTCATCCAATGGATATATATTGAATCTATCTTTATAATCATTATATCCTATTGCCTCTGCTTTCTTTATAAGATTTCTCTTTATTTGTTTAGAAAAGAGGGTATCATTGGGACTATAATATATAGTTTTCTTACTGCCCTCTATGTTTACAGTAGAATAAGTCACTACAGGTGACAACGTTTTTACTACAATTGATTCATTCTCTATATTGTCATTGTCTATTTCAACACCCTTTAGTTTTATCTTTTGTCCCTTTAATCTCAAATCATTAGATTTTAGGCAACTATTTATAAAATCATTGGTAAAATCATCTACAATGCTGCCGATAACTAAAGAAACCTCATTTTTAAAGGTTATAGTCTTATCTTGTTTATTGAAATCATATCTACCCATAAGGTCACTAAATGTAAACAATTTAAATGTCCTTTTTTCATATTCAAATCCCTTCTCATGTAAAAATTCTCTAAATGAATCATCTGATATATTTTTATATATAAATCCTTGTACAATATTATTGTAATGTATAGGTAATTTCAGATTATCACATTGAAATAACAATTTAGCCTGCATATATACACTCCCTTTTATATCTAAGATTTCAACCCCAATTATACCATATTTTGTTATAATTTTGTCTCTATATTTAAAAAGACAAGGACTAAAAATATATAGTCCTTGTCTTTTATCACATATATGTATTATTTATTGATTACTTTTCCCACATTTTTTATTAAAATTGATATGGTCCCATCTATATTATTTATAAATTCCACCTTGTCATCATCTCCATAATACTCAGTTGGTAGGTTTATTTCGATTCCTGTGTCTGTCTTTATCTTTTGATTTCTAAACTTCTTTTCCTCCCTTTCAGTCTCCACAGGGATTACTTCCTCACTAACTCCTGTTTTTTTAACTTGTTCCACATATTCTGTCTTTAATTCTGGATTCTTTTCAAATACATGATGTGCTATCTTTTCAACATTAATCCCGCTATCTTCATCAATACTTTGAGCTACAACCTTCTTAATCTCACCTTGTTTCAAATAGTCTTCGCCAAAATATTTTTTTGTGAATTTATCAGTTGCCTTAGTAAATAATTTTACCTTTTCACTGGAAGACACTTCAGTTGAACATTTCAAAAACAGATCGGAAAAATAGAACATCTTTTCTCCATCTATTTCATATTTCTTTTCCAATAATTTTAACGTAAAATCTTCTAAGTTAATAATGGCACACTCTTCAACCCTTTGACTTTCTGAAGGTAAAGTGGTCTTTTGCTTAATAATTGAATTAACCCTTCCATCTCCACTATTTTCTATATTATGTATATATGAATGTTTATAATTGAATTTTAAAATACCCAGGTGTAATACATTGTCCAATTTAAATAATAGGCATACTATATCAGCCGATGGAATGTTGACATGTTTTTTCATTATGTCAAATAATCTGGAAGCAATTAATGCCGTTGTAGAAGTGAATTTATCCCAATTATTGGACATTTCTTCACATAACTCTTTTATTGGATTCTCTTCACCTACAAACTCAGCATTCTTTAATTTACTATCTCTTAGAATTTTTTCTATATGTTTTCCAATAAACTCTATTATATCAGCCTCTAGTTCTTGCTCTTTATCAGATAATACTGGCATTTCTATAGTATTGTCAAGAATATGTACTATTAAGCTTTTGACATTAAAATCTATAGACATTGTTTCATCCTCCTCATATAGCTATTAAATAAAAATCATTAATTATGGATTGAATTATCCATAGCTATGACCATTGCTAAAAATAATTCATCATTATCATCTTCAAAAATATTAATCTCATACTTATCTGTAATATCAAAAGTAGTCTTTTTTACTTTGGCTACTTCTAATTCCCTATTGGATATAGTAAACCTTCTACCCATAACATCTCCATTGATTACATAATCCCCTGTATCAGTATTAATAAGAAACTTTGGTTTAAATGCCTTCATCTGTCGCTTTATTGATGCTATATTCTTCCCACCACAAAACACATCATATCTTTCCATTAAAAAACCTGTTCTCTTATTTATAATAGCAAACTCAATCCCATCTAAATTCTTTATATATATCTTATGTCCAAATGAAAATACACTACCACATAAATTATCTAAAAATGCCATTAATCCATTGGCTAAAACCTCTAAACAAGGTTTATTATTACTATCATATATATGATATTTTTCATTTGCGGCCATAAGCTTTTGCTGAACAAAATATGTTTTCATACAAATTTTAAACTCCCCTTCTGTATTTAGATATCTAGTAAAAAGCACCATGTATTATCTTGATATATATCCTTACTTTCTCTATAATAACATTCTGTTTCAATTATATTAAGTATTATTACAGATTTCAAATTTTATTCTTTTATATTGAACTAAATAGCTTTAAATAATAAAATCTATCCTTTTGGATAGATTTTATATTTGAACTCAGAAAAACTGTAAATAAAAGCCACATCAATATCTTAATTCTCCATTCAGCATAGTATATGTAAAGTAATAACAAACCACAAGAATAAAAATCCGAATCAGGATAGTAAGAAGTTTCAATTCCTCATAGGTAAAGTAGTAACATCAACAAGGCAAAGAACCTTATCCAGAGTTTTATGAGTTTCAATTCCTCATAGGTAAAGTAATAACTTTG
>NZ_KK211076.1:35425-74386 GCF_000620125.1 Clostridiisalibacter paucivorans DSM 22131
GAAGTTTCAATTCCTCATAGGTAAAGTAATAACAGCCTGGTGCCTGGGGGAGAGTACCCTTTATATATTTGTTTCAATTCCTCATAGGTAAAGTAATAACCCATTACAAAGCAGCATATATCCCAATATACAATTAATTCCAAATCATTTTTTCTCTTATACTTATATTCTATATAAAAAACAAAATTCCTTCTAATTGCACTAATTTTCTTTAATTCATCAATTTCAGTCTAAAAAAATAAATGTCGTCGACCTCCAGGGGTTTTTACACTACTGGAGGTCGACGACATTTATTTTATAGAAAATTATCTTGTCCACCTTTCTTTATACCCATTATTTCTACTGATGAATATCTTGTTGTTCTAAATGAATAAATTATCACTGAATCTGCATCTTCATTTATTATTTTACCTAATTCTAATTTTAATTTTACTAAATTGGCATCAGTTATTTCACCTTCAAATACTGAGTTTTGTACCCAATATAAATATTTCCTACAGGTCTTTAATACCTTTGCTACTCTTTTTTGCTCTATATCATATACTAATATTACAAACATTTTTGCCTCCTACCATCTAGATACAAAGGCACTATATGGCTTTTCTCCCATGAGATGTTTTTCTATTTTGTATAGTTCCAACCTAATTAGTCTTCTATAAGATACATTTCTTCCTAATTGTCTATGTTTTATAGTAGCCCTCATCCTATTATCAAATTCTTGAACAAATAATTTTCTTGCTCTGTCTTTTAATATTATCCCTTCCATATCTTCTTCAAAATCTTCCTTAGTTATCATTTTTCTTCCCAATAATGAAAATATTAATCTATCTACTATTATAGGTTTAAATATCTCTGACACATCTAAATTCAAAGTAAATCTCCTAAAGTTAGTACTATGTAGATATCCTATTCTAGGGTCTAAATGAGTTTTATAAATTTCTGATAAAACCATTACATACATCAGTGAATTTCCAAAACTTATCATTGAATTCAAATAATTTTCTGGTGGCCTTCTAGATCTTTTCTCAAATACAAAATCTTTATTGTTTATAATTCTATCGAAGCTTTTATAATATATATCCCTTATATTCCCTTCTATACCCATCAACTGATTAGTAGTAAAACATTTAGGTATTTCCCTCGATAAATTTTTAATACTCTCATCTATGTCAGATATATCTTTCCCCCTATTAATATAATATTTCAGTACACTTAACATGTTTTTATAACTACCATTAACAAACTCCATTGCAATATTAAGCCTTTTATCTTCATTTAAATAATATTCTGATTGTTTTAAAATCATATATCCCGAATTTAAATGCTCCCTAGGATAATAAGAGCCCATATAATATCCATAATAATTAAAAAAATGTATAGTAATCTCTTTTTGAGATATATAACTTAAAAATCTTTTATTTAAAGTAACTTCACCAAATATAAAAAAATCACTTACATCTTCTATAGGAATATATGACTTTTTATCATCTGTTTCAAAAAATATAGTATTATCTTTTCTTTTTATTTCTCCATCATTAAATATATAAATAACTTTTTTCATGATATTCTCCCTTTCTAAGACCAACAAAATTCACTATAAGCACAGTTTTTACAATATTTTATTTTTTTAGGCTCTTGAGGGATATCTTTATAAATTATATTTAAAATTTTTTTCTCCATATCTTTAATATCTGCTATAATTTTATCATTTAACTTTATCTCTATCCTCTTCCTCTCTTTAGGAAACATTAATATTCCTTCTCCATCTATTCCATATTCTTTAAGTTTATAAAGATAATATGCTAATTGCATCTTTGCACTCTCTTGAAACTTTGAACTCTTTTTCACCTCTCCCACCAGTACATTCCCTTTATGTCTTTTAAGTACATCCACTTTTATATTTCCTATTGAAATCTCTTTTTTCTCTCTTCCATAGGAATTTTCATGTATAAATCTTCCTATATCCATAAATTTATTATCTTGATCAGCTACAATCTTTCTAGACATCAACCAAACTTCTCTTTTACAAATGTAATAATACCACACTAAAGTCCCATTAATTTTTATGTCTTCCACATTATCACCCACCTTAAAGGAATATGGCTTCTTTTATATCTTCCCTAGTAAATCCTATATCATCTCTATATAATCTATCCTTGTCTTCTATGGGCATTCTTATAAACTTACTTTGGTCTATATCAAACTCTTTTAGATATCTATCTGGTATAGATATAATATACTGACTAATTTTAGGATATATTTTTAATAATTCTGCATATTTTTTCTTTCCTTTTTTCATTTGTCTTATTTCTTTATACCTTTCATATAAATCCACAGCTTCATTATCTGTTTCAAAGTATACATCTATATAATTTGGTCTATTTTTAATTATTGAAAAACTTTTAATTATCTCAAAATCCAGTTTTTGTATCGCTTCTATAAGCTCTTCGCTTTTATCCTCAGTATTTTTCATCTTATATGCCTCTAAAAAATATTTTTCTATTAAATCAAGAAAATCAGATTCCTGTAAAGTTTTATCTTCTAATAAATCACTGGCAATCCTTAGAAGCATATTTCCATACACATATCTTCCATATAATGAACCGTCTTCCTTTACCATTTTAGTAACTTTCACTATACCTGTTTCCTCATTATTTCTATTACATCTACCTGCCGACTGAATTATACTATCTATTGGAGCTAAATCCCTTATTACCACATCAAAATCTAAATCTACTCCTGCCTCTATCACCTGAGTAGAGATTACTATAGGATTTTCTTTAATTTTATCCCTTATAGTTTGTATTCTCTGTTGTCTTTCCTTTGGTATTATATTAGTTGACAAATACATTACTTTTCTATCTATACCTGTCAATTTATCATATATGTCTAATGACTGTCCTATAGTATTGCACACTATTAGATATGACTTATCTTCTAAATTATCTAAAAAATCATCGCAAAATCTATCGACAGATATAGATTCATTATCATAATATAACTTCACTCTATTGAGCTTTTTAAAATACTTTTCATAATTATTTAGCAGTTCAACACTATCTTTTAAAATTATAGGCTTTGTAGCTGTCATAGTTATAACTCTACAATCCAGTTCTTCACATACTTTGACTAATAAATCATCTATAAGATTCCAATACTCTATAGGTATAGTCTGTAACTCATCTAATATAATTACTGCACCTTTTATACTATGATATTTTTTTAGCATTTTATTTCTAACACCCAAAAGACTTTCAAATAATTGTACAAAGGTAGTTATTATGATAAAACTATTCCATCCTTCTATCATTAGTTTCGATTGATCTACATCATAGTCTATATCTTCATTTTTATATTCAATATCTGATAAATTGTGATGCTTTATTATATATCTACTTATATTATTTATAAAATCTTCATCATGCAAATATAATTCTTTTATAACTTCATAATTTTGATCTATGATTGATGTAAATGGCAGTGCATATATAATTCTTCTATTACCCAAATACTGTGATAATTTTTTTGCTGCATAAAACCCTGCTAATGTCTTTCCTGTCCCTGTAGGTGCTGTTATTGAAAATATCTTTTGGTCTATATTCTCATTCATATTCTTTTGTATATTATCAAAAACTTCTCTCCTAAGTAATGATAAGCCATCAGTACTTGTGTATCTATTTATATATATATCAACTAATTCTTCATAGGATATATTCTTTATAGTACCCTCTAATGTATTAGATGCGCTCATTTTATCTGCATCTATGAGAGCAGAATATATAAGCTGATGCATATAAAATATTTTTGTTGTATCTATCATTTCCATATCCATTTTATGCTTTATTGTCCTCAAATTTTTAAGTATTTTTTCATATGGTCTTTCATCTATAAACTTTTCAAAATATATTGATATATCTATTTCTTGTAAATCTGTAGATATAATCTCTTTGTGTTGTTCCATATTATCAATTTGTCTATCTACTATATCTAAATTGATCTTAAGATTTGACATGTCTCTAGTACTTCTAGGCATATGTTTATCTATATCTGTTAAATTTCCATGGTGATGTAGGATAGCATTGTATATTATTAGGGAAAGAATACTATCTTTCCCTAATATATTTTGACCTATATATGCACCAAATAATGCAGATATAAAACTATGGTCTGCTAGAGGATTCTTATCACTATCATGTAATCTTTCTTGAAAGTATGTTGTATATTTCCCAAAATCATGAGTTTTGCTTGTTATTTTTAGTGCATTCTTTATATTTTCATCTACCTCGCCCATATATACAAGTGATTTTTCAGTAACCTCTTTGATATGGTCTATCAAGTATTTGTCTGGATGCGATTTGAATCTCATGTTATCATCCTTTACATAAATAATATATTTTCATCTACTCCATTATATTGAACATTGATACAATTTCCCTTTAATTTCACTGGAATAGGATTTGTATTTTCATCAAATATATAATATTCAATAGCTTTAATATTTCTATTTCCTTCAAATTCTCTAGGCATTCTTTCCTTTACTATCATCACATTTTTAGTGTCAATTTTAGACAATACTATTCCCCTATCTTCAATTTTATTAAATGGTATAGGTGAAACTATATAGGTCATATCATCACCTTCATTTTCAGTTGCTATTGTTTTAGCAATATAGTCTATACCACAATTAAATGAGGCTGCTCCTAAAAATGGTGAATAATAATATTTTCTATTTTTTAACCTATACTCCAACTCATCCATAAAACTTTTGTCTTTATGACTTATATATATTCTATAACTTAGATAGTCATTTACCGACAGTACCATCTCATAAGGTATTTGAGTATGATTTTCAGGAAACTCAAAATGTTTATTAGTAGTTATCTTCATATAATTTACACTCTGAAGTATCTTTCTTGTCTTTATATTTTTTCTTATTGCTATATCTACATTATCTGCTGAAAATTCATCATAATAACTATCTCTTTCCCTACCCATAATAGCCGCAACAATCCCCGATATAGTAGTCCTAGGAGGTATGCTATATGTTAGGGATGATGAATTAGTGTAAAACTTCCTAAAATGTCCAGCATATCCCCATATATCAAATATTAATATGTCTTTATTCATATTTATCACCTTATCTCTATTAGCCTAAAATCTCTAAATATTTCATTAAACTCCCCATTAGTTATTTTTAGATTTCTGTCTTTAAAATAATATATTTTATCAACATTTTCTCTGTTTTCCTTTAAAAAATTTAATAAATCCCCCACATCCAATGCTACTTCACTTATATCTCTAGGGTTTTCAGTATTTTCTACTAATTTGATCATGGTTCTCATATCCCCTAATATAGTTTCTGGGTCTTTATACTGTACCCTTATATATAATCTGGGATATTGTCCAACCTTACTCCTTGTAGCTAGTAGTGGTATAGACTTAACTACTGCTTTATCTAATTTATTTATATCCTCTTCCTGCAAATGAGTTTTTTCTGCTCTATTTCCGCTTACAACTCCTGAAAAAGCTATAAACGAATATTTAACTCTATAATCTCTACCCATGGCCCCTTGGGCATTTTTATCTCCTGTGGAAAAATGACTAGTTATTGCAGACTCCATTAGTTCTACCTTATTTAAAGAATAGCCCCAATTAAATTGTACTGGTCCTGTAAAAGTCTTCGTTTCTTTTTGAATAGGTATTGTAGCTCCAAAAAGTCGTACATCTATCAAATTATCTAATATATCTTCCTTTTCTATATCTTTTTTATTTAACTTAGTTTTTAACTTTTCTACTATCTTTTCAGGCTTTACACTTTTATCCTCTAATTTTGTTACAAATATTTCTTCTCCTTTAGATTGCAAATAATCTCTAATATATCTTTTCAATCTCAAATCCGAAACTAAATTTATGTCCCTTTCATAATCCATTCTTGGCCTGTTTTCCTCATCTGGATCACCATTTGGATTGGTCATTTTTGCATCATATAAAAATAATATTTCACTATTCTTTATCATTATTCTTCTCCTTTCTAAACATCATTTTTGTTGTTCCATAGGAATAACCTGAAAGTATATAGTAAAGATTGTCATGCTTACTCAATTCCCATCTATTAATATGTTTGTCCAAAAGCATTTTATGGACAAAATATGTTTTTTCATTGTACTTTAGTATTTTATTTTGTCTAAGTTTATTTACTATCTCACTGGATAATCTCTTTACTTTATTTATGTCCATACTATTAAAATTAATCTTATTTAATATAGGCTTTCTTCCTTCTCTATCCATATACTGCCTATTACCCACTTGAGATACTAAATATCCCAAAATAAACATCGCAGTCTGCTGTTCTGAATACTTCATTTCATCTAGGTAATTTTTCATATCTTCATCAACATCTATAATATTTATATTCATTCCCTCTCCCTCCTTCAAACAACCTATTTCTTCTAAAAGCCTTATGAGCATGTTAGATTGTACTATACTATTACTAAAAATATTATTAGGCTTTATGTTAAATTGGTTTTCTTTATTAAAATAATGAATTTTAACCATGTCTATAAACCCTTTAATTAAAATATCTTTTTTAATTTCATTTCCTTTAAATACATCATTATATATAGACAACAATTTTCTAAAATCTGATACTTGTCCATCTTTTAATTTAACCGGTGTTAAATAATATATACTTTGTAATCCCAATGGCATATTAAATCTATCAGATATTAATTTCTTAAATTTTTGAGTTACATTAGTAGCAGCATTTATAATATGCGTAAATCTTGATGGATTTACATCTTTAATAAGCTTCTGTACTTTAACTGATTTTTGACTTATTCTATAAAATAATATATTTAAAAGATAATAATTGTTATCACCTAAGATCTCAAAGGATGTGTCTATTTCCCCTCCAATATTACTCAATCCTTCCACCTTTTTAGCTTGGTTAAAAGTATCTACTATCTTTGATGATAGTAAATCAATATTTTTTCTACTAAATTCAGGATCAAATAAGAAATGAGGAATAATATAAACAGGCATACCCCCCAATCGAGTATTTAAATTATCCATTATGTATTGTTCTCCTGTCATTAAATAGGTCAAACAATTGCTGCAAATTTGCATATTTTTATAATAGTTCTTTTTGGAAAATTTAGAAGGGAAATTTATATTTGTGGTAGTATAAAATTTTAATTGTAGTTTACTAGTATCGGAAGTCACATCGGTAAGATTACTACATAGTGAACAATAGTCATCTTTTGCTTTATTATCTAGTCCATACCTTTCTTCTTTTATCGCATTTTTATACTCTTCATTGTAACTTAAAGGTACTCCATCTATGGATATAAAATATAATGTTATAGACCTATTGTTTAATCCATATTTATCCTTTATGTAATTGTCTATAATCTTAGATGTATATTTTGTAGTTTTTTTCACGTCTTTATTATTTTCATTAAAAATTGTATCCATGTCTTGAAAATCTTCAGATATCTTTTTAATATCCATTATATATCTATATCTATTTTTTGTACCTTTTTGTTCCCCCATATCATAATAAAAGTCATCTATTATTTTCTCTAATTTCTTACTTATATAAGGCAATTCCATATTTACTATATTTGGCAATGTTTGTGATATTAGATACTCATTCTTATTACCTGTCACATACCATTGGGGAGATGATGTCCCACTAGCTGTCCCTATCCAAAGTAGATCTTTTGCACTGTTTTTAGTAACTTCCCCATAATCATTTATTTCTATTTTATTTTTATTTGTGTCTATATTTATCTGAATTATATGTTTAGGATTTCCCTTCCTGTCTTCTAGCTGTATATCTTTTACTAGATTTATAAGGGCATTTTTATCATCATATACTGCCTTTCCCACCTGCAATATACCTTCTTGCATATATTTACCTCCTTTCTATTTTTCTTTAATTATGTATATCATCACCTCCATATACTATATTAGGAAATACTCTGCATTTATTATATTCTATATTACGACACTTTTTACCTGCTTTTATTCAATTTAAAAATTATCGCCGATTTCCAGCATTTTTACTGAATAATCGGCGATAATTTTATTTTCCATGCTTATTATTTATTATCTCTAATGCTATTTCTAATGCATCCCTTTTACCTAAATCATTTATATCATAATCTGGCAATACACCCCTTCCAGTGTCAAGTCCATTGGGCCTAGTAAAATATTTATGGGATACAAAGATTTTTAGATGGGTATTAGGTAGTCCAAATTGATATAGATCACCATAATGACTAGCTATTCCTCCTGTTTCTTCACCTATTAGATACCCTATATTATAATCTTTTACGGTAGATGCTAACATGACTGCACTGGAAAAAGTTCGTCTCCCTATTAGAAAATATACATCCCCTTGAAACTTTGGGTTATCCAAAAACTTCCTCGATGGCTGTCCTTTATAAGTATAGCATTCTCCTTTGTATTTCATATATTCACTCTTTAATTTTTCTATCTCTTCTTTGTCTTCATTTGTTTCTCTCATTAAATTAGTATAATGCTCTATGATTTGGTCACTTATTTTTACATCCATACTATTTGCTTGCGTATATCTTCCATCATATATATATTCTATCAATAGATCTCCCAATCGAGAATTTCCTCCCCCATTTTTTCTTAAATCTATTATGAGGTTATCCAGTTTTTCTTTATTAATCTCTTCAAAGGTTTCAGCTAAAAACTCCTCAAACTTTTCAAAATTACTAAAACTATTAAATGTGATTAAGCCCGTATTATTGTTTAATTTCTCGTATATATAATCTTGTTTCTTTTCTTCTTTGTCATTTAATTTTTGAGCCTCTTCAAGACTAATACCTTGAATCTTTATAATTTCTTTTTTATCCCCATTTTTAACGTTTATCATATATTCATCTTTTGGCTCGTTATTTAGATAGTAGTATAACACAAAATTATTTTCAATAGAAGACTCCTTAAA
Organism: Clostridiisalibacter paucivorans DSM 22131; assembly: GCF_000620125.1. Lineage (NCBI taxonomy): Bacteria > Bacillati > Bacillota > Tissierellia > Tissierellales > Thermohalobacteraceae > Clostridiisalibacter > Clostridiisalibacter paucivorans. The sequence continues at coordinate 44,406 of NZ_KK211076.1, forward strand.
CCCTAGTTTAGAGCCACTTACGTATCCTAACATTTCGTCATATATTTTTGATGCCTTTTTTCCATTTATTGATTGAATTTCCCATCCTTTATATTTTTCGTATTGGTCTATAAAGGTATCATATATATGTATTTTACCATCCTTTATATGTACATTAATAAAAAGTATCTCGTCATTATTTTTTATTTTTGTTATATAGTCATTTGGTAAACGCATACCAGTATGACCATCTTTGAAACTATTAATAATAGGTGAAAACTTTTTATAAAATTTAATACTAGTTATTAATCCATCTATATCTTTTAATTCATCATTTATTAATCTATCTATATCCTCTTTTGATACTGCAAAATACAAATCTGGATGAACACTCTCTAAAGTCTCCATCATAAATTCTATATCTTCCTTAGCCTGTGTCTTTGTAATTTTTTCATCTGTCTTAATATTATCTGCCCCATAGACATTGATTGTCGTCATACTGATAATTAATACAGTACATAAAATCAATTTAATCAATCTCTTCACTTTTATCCACTCCTTTATATTTATATCTTCTTACAACCTTTATATTATAACATTAATTTTTTTATTTTTATATTACGCCACCCTTTTATGTATTCTTTATCATAAATATAATTTATCCCTACTAAATATATAAATAAGTAGAAAATACACTGTTGGAGTTGATATTTATGAAAATTAATAGCTTTATAATGGATTCCAGTGAATACTATATAGGTACAAACGATACCTTAGAAGCAGCTTTAAATAAATTTCAAGTATCAAATTCAAACAATCTTATAGTAATGGATGATGCTAGTCTGCCTAAAGGAAGTATTTATATCTATGATTTGATATCATATTTGACTAATCAATCCTTAAATAAAGTTTTAGTAAAAGATGTCATGTCTAAAAATTTTCTCTATATAGATATAAGAGATAATATTAACCCGCCACTATTATACGATCACGATATTATTGTGGTTTTGAACAATAATAATTTTAAAGGTATTATAAAAAAAGAAGTAATAAACAGATATTATCTCTTAAAAGAACACTCCCTACATACCTATCTAAACACAATAATAAACAGTATCCCCTATGGTATAATGGCAATAACAAACACCAGTGAAATAATAGTCTATAATAATGCCGTTAAAAAACTATTGGGATTAAGAAAAAATAGTATTATAGGAAAATCTATATATGATGTCTCGAAGTTAAAAAATATCTTCAAATTTATAAAATTTGAAGAACAATTTAGAAATAAAAAATGTAATGTCCAAAAATACAATACTACAGTAACTATCACTCACCTAAAAATTAATAAGGAAGTAAAGGGCAAAGTCATTATTTTTCAATAACTTTGCCCTTTACTTCCTCCACTATATCCTTTTTATCAATAATTCTCTCAATTCTTCATATCCTGGTTTTCCAAGGAGTGCAAACATATTATTTTTATAGCTTTCAACTCCTGGTTGATTAAAGGGATTGACTCCTAATAGATAACCACTTATAGCACATGACTTTTCAAAGAAATATATCAGCTTTCCAAAATAATATTCATCCATTTTAGGTACATTAATAATAAGGTTTGGGACTCCACCATCTACATGGGCAAGCAATGCTCCCCTATATGCCTTTTTATTTACAAAATCCATAGTCTTTCCCATTAAATAGTTCAATCCATCTAAATCCTCTTTATCTTCTTGTATCACTATATCATCTTCTGGTTCTTCTACATTTAGTACCGTTTCAAATAATTGTCTTCTGCCATCTTGAAGATATTGGCCTATAGAATGAAGATCTGTAGAAAAATTCACCGATGCTGGGAATATACCTTTTCCATCTTTTCCTTCGCTTTCTCCATATAACTGTTTCCACCATTCAGCCATATAATGGAGTCTTGGTTCATAACTTACCATGATTTCTATACTCTTGCCTCTAGAATAAAGAATATTTCTACAGGCAGCATATTGATAACACATATTTTTTGTTAATTCTTCTGCCATATATTCTTGTCTAGCATCCTTTCCTCCTGTTATCATATTATCTATATCTAACCCTGCTACAGCAATGGGAAGCATACCTACAGGTGTAAATATAGAAAATCTTCCTCCTACATCATCAGGAATTACAAAGGTTTCATATCCTTCTCTTTCTGCCAAAGTTTTTAATGCCCCTTTTTCTTTATCTGTTGTGACATATATCCTTTCCTTTGTCTCTTCTTTACCGTACTTTTTTTCCATATATCTCTTCAATACTCGAAATGCAATGGCTGGTTCTGTGGTAGTTCCCGATTTAGATATTACATTTAGGCTTACATCCTTTCTTTCAATTACTTCTAATAAATGTTTTAAATATGTGCCACTAATATTATTTCCTGCAAAATATATCTCTGGTCCATTGGATATTTGATTATAAAAGGAATGACTGAGGGCCTCTATAGCTGCTCTAGCTCCTAAATACGACCCTCCTATACCTATTACGACAAAAACCTGAGATTTACTTCTTATATTCTGTGCTGCATATTTAATCCTTTTAAATTCTTCCTTATCATAGTAAATTGGATAATCTATCCATCCCAAAGAGTTGTTCCCTGGAACTGTTTTATTATGAAGCATTTTATGTGCATGAATAATATGGGGTGTTATATATTCTATCTCATGACTTTCAATAATCCCATTGGAATAATCAAAGTTTATATTTTTCATCAAAAATCACCTTATTTCATTATATTTTTCATATATCCCTCTATTTCTTTTACAGTAGACATATTCAATACCTTTTCTGATATCTCTCTAACATATTCATATTTTAATGATCTAATTAATTTTCTTACCTCCAATATATCTGTTGGACTCATACTAAGTTCATCGATACCCATTCCTAGTAATATTGGAATCATTTCTTTTTTTGCTGCCGCTTCTCCACACATACCTACCCAAATGTTTTCCTCATGCCCATTGTCTATAACCATCTTTATCAATCTTAATACTGCTGGATTAAATGGGCTATATAGATGGTGTATCTTTTCATTCATTCTGTCCACCGCTACTGTATATTGTATTAAATCATTTGTACCTATACTAAAGAAATCTACATGTCTTGCTAATACATGACTTATTACTGCTGTTGAAGGTACTTCTATCATAATCCCTACTTTTATATCATGGTCATAGCTTATTCCTTGTTTATCTAAACTAATCTTTACTTCTTCTAATATGGATTTTGCTTCTAGCAATTCTTCTAGACTGGAAATCATCGGAAACATAATCTTTAGATTCCCATATATACTTGCCCTTAACAATGCCCTCAACTGAGTCTTAAATATGTTCTGTTGATCTAAACAAATCCTAATAGCCCTATATCCTAAAAAAGGATTTGCTTCATTACCTATTTTTAAATATGAAACCTGCTTGTCTCCACCTATATCTAAAGTTCTTATTATCACTGGTTTTGGATTCAAACTCTGAATTACTTTTTTATATACATTGAATTGTTCCTCTTCTGTAGGCATTGTGTCTCTATCCATGTATATAAATTCTGTTCTAAACAGTCCTATTCCCTCTGCATCATTCTCATTAACCCCTAAGATATCATCGGGACCACCTATATTAGCAGCTAATTCTATTTTCCTACCATCTATTGTTATACTTTCCTTCCCTATGATATTCTTCAATTCTCTTTTATTTTTATCATATTGTGCCTTTAATAATTCATATTCTTTTATTTCCTCATCTGTAGGATTTATTATTACCTTTCCTGATTCTCCATCTAATATGAGAAAATCTCCTGTTTTAACCCTTTTTGTTATATCCCTCAATCCTACTATAGCTGGGATTTCTAAACTCCTAGCCATAATAGCCGTATGGGATGTACCTCCTCCAATATTGGTTACAAATCCCAATACATTTTTCTTATTCATTGTGGCTGTATCAGAGGGTGTTAAGTCTTTTGCTACTAATATTACTTTATCATCTATATTGGATAAATCAAATATTTTTTGCCCCAAGATATTTTTTATAATACGATTAAATACATCTTTAATATCTGATATCCTTTCCCGTATATATTCATTGTCCATACTTTCAAACATGATAATAAATTGGTCTGCTGTTTCTTTTAATGCCCATTCCACATTAATTTTCTTCTCTTTAATCTTACTATTTACATTATCTATAAGCTCTGGGTCCTCTAAAATCATCATATGGGCTTGGAATATATCTGCTTTATCCCTTCCAAACTCCTTTAATACCCTTTCCCTTATCTCCAATAATTGCCCTTTAGATATCTTCAATGCTGTTTGTAGCTTTTTTTGTTCTATTTCTATATTATCAATTTGTCTCTTTTCTATATTTATTAGTTCTTCTTCAATAACCAATGCCTTTCCATATACGATACCATCAGAAACACCCGTTCCTAATATCATTTCCTCTTCTCCCCTTAATTATTAGATTTCGTAAGGTCTAATTTGTATATATAACTTTATTATAAAAAATTATCGTTGATTTCAAAAGTATTTATGCTATTTGAAATCAACGATAATTTTTTTTTACACTTTAATCTCCATATCCATCTATGTCATTTAACAATTGTCTAACTACTTTTTTTACTATGTCATAATTAAATCCCTTATATATCAAATGTCTAGACAATTTCTCATATACCTTTCTTTTGTCTTTATCCTTTATAACTCTTAACTTTTTCTGTCCCAAATACAATGCATTTTTATATTCTTCATCCTCTTTTATTTGAGACTTTATGGCATATTCTATTATATCTTTATCTATGCCCTTTTTGTATAAATCTTGCTTGATGCGATTTCTGCCATATCTTTTTATATGTTTTTTATCATTTACTATCATCTTTGCCAATTCTTGATCATCTATCATCTTATATTCTTTTAGTATCTTTATCACTCTATCTATTGTATGCTGTTCATAGTCTTTTTTGCCTAATTTAAACCTTATATTTTCTTCACTTTGCATATTATGACTCAAAATATTGAATGCGGTATTCTTTGCTTTTATATAGTTTTCTTCATCTACTATTTCTTTTAGCTTATCTTCTTCTATTTCTACACCTTTATTCAATCTCAATTTATATACTATTTCTGTAGATATGCCTAAAAAAAACTTGTTATCTATATATATATTTACCCTGCTTTCATTCTTTTTTTGTTGTTCTATTTTAGTTATTGTACCCAAATTACCACTACCTCTTCATCTATTAAATATTAGTATCAGGGCTCTTTTTTCTTAAAAATTCCCATTTAGTCTCTGCTGTTAATATCCCTATAAATATAACTAAACATCCTATAAACATCTTAATTGTAAATATCTCTCCCAAAATAAGTATGGAAAATATAGTCCCAAATACCGCCTCTAAACTGAGTATTATAGCTGCATGGGTAGAAGATGTATACTTTTGAGCTACATTCTGTATTAAAAATGCCACCAAGGTACTAAACGCCCCTAGATATAGTACCGTAAACCACCCTTGACCACTAAATTCAAGTACTATAGGCTCTCTCAATGCTGCCAAAACTATGGAAAATAAAGATGCTACAAAAAACTGTATTATAGTAAGTACTATAGGGTCATGCTTTTTAGTATAATGACCTATAGAAACTATATGTCCTGCAAATAACACTGCACATAAAAGAGTCAAACTATCTCCTTGGTTTATAGACAATCCCTTTTCTAGGGTCAAAAATCCTATCCCTAAAAGAGTCACAAAGGTAGCTACTATTTCAAAATTATCTGGCTTCTTCTTACTTATAAACCAATAAATAAATGGAACCATTACCACATTTGTAGCTGTCAAAAATGCCTGCTTACTTGCAGTAGTATATTGAAGCCCCACTGTCTGAGCTGCAAATGCACTAAAAAGAAAAAATCCTATTACGGCACCGCCCTTTAACTCTTCCTTTGTTATTCCCTTTAGTTTCTTCATAAACACTATGCTCATCAGTACAGCGGCAACTATCATTCGCATCGCATTCATCAAAAGTGGTGTTATTTCATTTAGTCCATTTTTAGTAACCACAAATCCACTTCCCCATATTATAGCTACCAATACCAAAGCCAAATCACCATATAAACTTTTCTTCTGTTCAACTTTCCCCATTTTTATCCCCCTTGTACAGTGTATTTAAATTATCCCCTCTGAAAATTATACCATAAAGACATCTTAGTTAGAAGAGCTCCCTGTAAATGATGTAGATGCTCCAATTGCTGCTATCATAGCAATCTGTTGAGCCTGAATAATATTTTGAATAATAGTATTTAATCCTGTTTCTATTGTCTTGTCATTTTTATTTTTGTCAATTGTATTTAACAACAAAAGTATGATAGATAATATTATATTTATATCTCTATTCCATTTAAAATGTTTTTCATTTTTAAACCTGTTTATTAAATCTTTTAATGTATTAATTTCTTTTTCTAAATCTACATTGAATAATACTAAAAGGGCTATAGATGGATATAGAACCCTCCTTACCTTTATATTGTTTTGTTTAAATATATTATACATTTCCTTGCATCTTTCCACGATGCTATCCCTTAAGTCACTCTCTGATAGAGTTAAAAGCTGTGACATTAATTGCAGTTCATTCCCCTTTTTAAATTTAGTTTCCGCTAAAGAAGCATAGTAGTACTCCATATCGAGAATAACCTTTTCTTCATCCTTTAAATCTTTAGCCAACATAATGGCCAATGGATAATCATCTTGTGATGTAAGAAATTTATGATTTTCTTTCATACCTTTAAATATTTTAGATGTGTTTTCAAGTCTTTTATCCAAGTCCTTTTCTTCTAAAAGAATAAAACTACTTATTCCCAAATACGGCCCCTTTTTAAAACCATATTCCTTCATCTTATCTATACATACTAATAATTGGTCAAACTTATACTTTGGATCTTCATAATTAGATATCAATAGTGCAGCTATAGAGTAAGTCTGTTGTGATTTTATTGGAGAGAAAAAACCTGTGTTCTTTTTTATATAATCCACTACGTCTTCATACAATTCCATATCAAATTTCTTGTCATTTATTACATATATGAGAGGTAACATACCTAAAACCTGAGATGGTAATTTCCATTTAAACTTTAATCTCATATCTGTATAAATATCCATATAACTATAATAGTTAGACTCTACCTCTTTTCCCATAAACATTCCCCCTACTTATTTTAAGCATAATTATATCAAAAAAGACTGGGCTATTTCCAGTCCCTATTTATTAAATATGCAAATATTCCCCTCTGGTCTAAAACATTGATTACAAGAAATACACTTAGATTTTTTCAAATCCCCCTTTAACCATCTATTGACTAGATTCGATTCTCTTATAAATGGCCTTGACATAGAAAACATATCAATATTGGAATTTCTCAATATATTTTCCATTCCCACTACAGAACGATTTCCTCCAACTAGTATTACAGGCACATCTACTACATCAGCAATCTCCTTTGCATATTGACTATGATAAGATTCGTCCTTAGATGTCTTTATTCCCATTCTAATGGCATATTTATCTCCTGTTACTCCGCCACTTATCTCTATTCCATCTATTCCCTTTAGACTCAATTGTCTACAAACATATTTGCTTTCCTCAAATGTTAATCCATTATCCATGAAATCTGAACAATTAATTTTTATTAATACAGGAAAGTCATTACCTACTTTTTCTCTAATATGTCCAAATGCCTCTAAAATTATTCTGGCCCTGTTTTCTATAGAACCACCGTATTCATCTGTTCTTACATTATGATGGGGATTCAAAAATTGACTTAAAAGATATCCATGTGCACTGTGGAACTGAACCCCATCAAACCCTGCCCTTTTTACTCTCAATGCTGCATCTCCATGGGCCTTCACTATGTATTCTATTTCTTTTTTTGTCATTTCCTTTGGTATTACCCCTGTATTAATTTCTGGTACAGCAGAGGGCCCCAATATTGTTCTATCTTCAGTATTGTATCTAGTCTTTGATCCACCATAGGCAATCTGCATTACTATTTTACAATTATTCTTATGTACCATATCTATCAATGCCCTATATTCATCTATATATGAATCATCACATATGCCCATCATTCCAGGATTAGGACATTCTTCAGGCACTATATAGGAATATCCAGTAATTATCAGTCCCACTCCCCCTTTAGCTAAATTTCTATATACATTAAAAAGCTTATCTGTCATCCTACCATCCTTAGCCATTCTTTCCCATGTTGCACTCCTTACAATTCTATTTTTTATATCCATATTACCTAACTTTGTAGAGTCAAATAAAGACTTCATAAGTTCATTCCCCCTTTTTTCATATTATACCAATATTATCTAGATAAAAAAAGAGTGAAGAAAAAATTTCTCCACTCAGGTTGTTAATGGGCCTTAACCTCAGTCCATATCCTATCATATACCTTCAAGAAATCACCAGGATCATGGAATACTTCACAGTTATCAGTTATATCTTTTTCTGGATATGCAACATTACTATTTCTTATTTCTTCATCAAGCATAGTAACTGTTTCTTTATTTGTAGTTGAATACCCTATATAATTTGTATTTTTCAGTGCTATTTCTGGTCTAGTCATAAAATCTATAAACTTCTGTGCCAGTTCCTTGTTTTGACTAGTTTTGGGTATAACCATATTGTCAAACCAAAGATTAGATCCTTCATTGGGCACTACATAATTTAGATTAGGATTTTCATCCATCATATACATGGCATCTCCAGACCAAACTACTGCCAATTTAGCCTCTTCACCTATCATCATGCCCTTCACTTCATCTCCCACATAGGCCAATACCAATGGTTTTTGTTTTATTAATTCTTGCTTCGCCTCTTCCAATTCTTCTCTATCCCTTGAATTCATAGAGTATCCCAATTTTTTCAATGCCACTGCTATGGAATCTCTCTGACTATCTAACATAAGTATTTCACCTTCATACTTTTCATCCCAAAGTATATCCCAACTATCTACTTTTCCATCTACTTCTTTTGTATTATATATAATGCCCACAGTCCCCCACATATAGGGTACTGAATATTCATTATTAGGGTCAAAGTCTAGACCTTTAAATCTCTCATCTATATATTTATAGTTTGATACATTATCCATATCTATTTTCAATAACATATCTTCTTTTATCATTTTTTCTATCATATAATCAGAAGGTATAGCTACATCATATGCATTTCCTCCTTGCTTCAACTTCTGATACATATCTTCATTGGTTGCAAATGTCTCGTAGTTTACCTTTACTCCAAACTCCTGTTCAAATTGTGGTATAACGCTCTCATCTATATAATCGCCCCAATTATATACATTAAGCGTTGGCCTATCCTCTCCACAACCTACAAATATAATAGATAAAACTAAACTTAAAGATAATACCAAAACAATTTTAGACATCTTTTTCACTTATATCACCCTTTCTTTAGATTCTTTATCACTTCTTTTATTAACTATCAATAATAGCACCAATACCGTTAAAAACATTAGTGTTGACAATGCATTGATTTTAGGGTTTATACCCTTTCTGGCCATGGAATATATTGTTATGGATAGATTAGTCACTCCTGATCCAGTAGTGAAAAAACTTATTACAAAATCATCTATGGATAGAGTAAACGCCAACAATGCCCCTGTAAATATCCCTGGCATTATCTGGGGAAGTATTACTTTCCTCAATGCGTATGAAGGTGTTGCCCCTAAGTCCAATGCTGCATCTAATATATCCTTGGGTAATTGTCGCAGCTTTGGTAACACCGACAATATAACATATGGAATATTAAATGACACATGGGCCAATAACATAGATACAAATCCCAAAGGTAATCCTACAAATACATAAAGTGCCATCAAAGATATCCCTGTTACAATATCAGGATTTATAACAGGTAAATAATTTATATTTAGTAATGTCTTTTTGCCTATTCCTCTCATATTATATATACCTATAGCTGCTGCTGTTCCTACAATAGTAGATATTATAGAGGAAAGTATTGCTATAGTAACTGTATAGTATAAAGCCTTCATTATATACCTATCCTTTAATAATTCAAAATACCACTTAAAAGTAAAACCATCCCAATGACCCCTAGACTTTGAATTGTTGAAGGAAAATACTATAAGGACTATTATAGGTGCATATAAAAATAAAAATATCAAGTATATATAGAACTTTTTTATAAATCTCTCTACCATAGTCCTCCCCCTCCATTTTCATTATCATATTTATTCATAAAGGCCATAGATATAAGTATCAGAATCATCATTATTATAGAGATAGCAGAGCCAAAATTCCAATCTCCAACTACTAAAAACTGTTGCTCCACCAGATTACCTATGAGCATATATTGTCCTCCACCAAGAAGTCTTGAAATCACAAAAGTACTAACTGCGGGCATAAATACCATAGTTATGCCCGACATAACACCGGGAAGGCTCAATGGAAATATCACCTTCCTAAATACAGTATATCTATCTGCTCCCAAATCTTCTGCTGCTTCTATAAGATTTTTATCCATCTTGCTCAATATGGTGTATATAGGTAATACCATAAAAGGTAGAAAGTTATATACCATCCCCAATACTACTGCACCATTATTATAAAGAAGGTTAATTTCCGGTAATTGAAATAGCCTCAATAACATATTTATAGTTTTGTTTAAAATTCCATTTCTCCCTAAAATAGTAAGCCATGCATATGTTCTAAGTAAAAAGTTCATCCACATGGGTAATACAAATAATAATACCATCATATTTCTCTTTTTTGAATCCTCTTTTGCCAATATCATTGCAGCTGGATAACCTATAATTAGACATATAATCGTTGAAATCAATGCTAAAAATACAGATCTCCATAATACCTTTATATATATGGGATCTAAAAACCTAATATAATTCGATAAACTAAACTTTATTTCTGATAAATTTGATATATCCCCTGTTGTAAGACTAAAAAATAATACAGCCAACAGTGGAATAACTATAAACATACCACTCCAAATAATATATGGATAAGCAAGCCATTTTTTCATAATTAGCTCATCTCCTTCTCCATAATATGAATATCCTCTGGCCCAAATGCCATACCTATTTCTGTTCCCTTATCTGCCATTTTTGTACTATGGATCATCCACTTTCTATTGTTTTCTGCCACTAACATTTCATAGTGTACTCCCTTAAATATAACTTCTTCCACTATGCCAGTAAGCATGCCTTCTTCCCTATTGACTACATTTATATCTTCAGGTCTTATTACTACATCTACAAATTCATTTGATTTAAATCCTTTATCTACACAGTCAAATTTATTGTCTGCAAATTCTACATAATAATCTCTAATCATCTTTCCGTCTACTATATTACTTTCTCCAATAAAATTTGCCACAAATCTGTTAGTAGGTTCATTATATATATCTTCAGGGGTACCCTTTTGTTGTATTTTTCCTCCATCCATTACTACTACTGTATCGGACATAGTCAATGCTTCTTCCTGATCGTGGGTCACATATATAAATGTAATTCCTATCTTTTGTTGCATATTTTTAAGTTCTATTTGCATCTCTTTTCTAAGCTTTAAGTCCAATGCACCCAAAGGTTCATCTAATAAGAGTACCCTAGGCTCATTTATAAGGGCCCTAGCTATGGCTATCCTCTGTTGTTGACCTCCACTCAATGAATCTACTGACGCCCTTTCGTATCCTTGAAGATTCACAAGCTTGAGCATTCTTGCTACTCGTTCATTTATCTCTTTATTGGAAACCTTTTTTATCTTTAATCCAAATGCTATATTTTCAAATACATTCATATGGGGAAATAAAGCATATTTTTGAAATACAGTATTTATCTGTCGTTGATATGGAGGTATGTGATTTATTAACTTATCTTCAAATAAGACTTCCCCTTCAGTTGGAGTCAAAAAACCTCCTATTATTCTAAGAGTTGTAGTCTTACCACAACCACTGGGACCTAAAAGTGTCAAAAATTCATTTTCCTTTATATTTAAGTTAATTCCCTTTAACACCTTTAAACCATCATACTCCATAGCTATATTTCTCAATTCTATTATGTTTTCTCCCATGTTATTTCACCCCCGTAATGATTATGTTAGAAATTTGGTGGTGTATTTACCCACAATATCTTTGCCTTACTCTTTCCTGCATTGACAATATAATGTACCCTATCTGCCTTATAATAAAAGCTATCTCCTTTTTTAGCCTTATATCTTTTATCTCCTATATAAATATATATGCTCCCTGACAATACATATCCATATTCTTCTCCCTCATGGGGATCATCTTCCTTATATTTCCCTGCTGATTCCAGTTCCACCATTATAGGCTCCATCAAATTCTTTTGTGCATTGGGTACTAGCCAACTTAGCTTATATTTATAATCTTCATCTTCTGTTATAAAGATATCATCCTTGCCAAATACTATTTGCTCTTCCTCTCGATCATTAAAAAAATCCTTTAGATTGGTCCCTAAACTCTCCAATATATCTACTAAAGTAGCTATAGATGGAGACGTTAAGTCCCTTTCCACTTGAGATATAAACCCCTTGGATAAATCACATCTATTGGCTAATTCTTCTTGAGTAAGAGACTTTTGCACCCGCAGTTCTTTAATTTTTTTTCCTATATCCATTTCTTACCCACCTCATTTTGAGAATTAACATTATATTAAACTCCATGTTTATAATTGCTAAACTATTTGACTTATTTATTATAGTATCTCCAGATTTAAAAAGTCAATAGTTTTTTATAAAAATTTTTCCTATAAATATATATTTTTTCACAAATAAAAAACACCTGATTTTTCAGGCGTCCTTTATTATAAACTACTAATCATATCACTACATATTATATTTTAAAGCTTGATATCATTTCCTTTAATTTATCCATACTTGAACTCACATTATTGGTTTTTTGTAAAACTTCATTAGATTTTGTAACTATAAATGCTGTCTTTTCAGCTATATCTGTAGTTCCCTTAGCTCCTTCATCCATAGCCAATGTTATCTCATTTATTGCCCTTATCATATTTTCCATAGATGCAGATATTTGTTGAGATGTAGCACTAAAATCGGTTATAAGCTCTTCCATATATTGAGCATCATCACTATAAGTTTCGCCTATTCCTACTAGGTTTTCATAATCATGTACTACCTTATTTTCTATAAAATCCAATGCCCTATTGGAACCATCTGTCAATTTATCTACTGCATTTATAACTGTATCGGTTACTTCTTGTATTTTTGTAACTGTACTGCTTGAGGTCTCAGCTAATTTTCTTATCTCTTCTGCTACTACAGCAAATCCTTTACCAGCTTCACCTGCTCTAGCAGCCTCTATTGCTGCATTCAATGCAAGAAGATTAGTTTGAGCTGTAATCTCCAATATAGAGTCTGATAACATTCTAATCTGTTCTACAGCCTTAGATTCCTCTATTGCCATTTTTAAATCTCTGTCCACTTCTTCCCTAATTTCATGGGTACTCTTTCTAGCCTCAATAGCATTCCCTTTAAGTCTTTTTGCTCTATCACTTATTTCTGACACCTTTATTGCTCCATCTTCTGCCCTTGATGCTATATTCTGAACTGCTTGGTCTATCTCTAGTGAAGTTGCATTCATCTCTTCAGTTGCCGCTGCAGTCTCTTCCATACTAGCAGATAATTCTTCTGTTGTAGCTGATATGTCTTCTATTGAGCTATTTAAATCATTCATATTATTTCCTGCCTCATCAGCAATGCTAGAAACAGTATTGGATTCAGACATTATGCCTCCAATCAACCCTTTGAATGAATTTTGCATTTCTCCTACTGATTTTACCATACTTCCTATTTCATCTTTTAATTCAAGATATTTCTCATCTAAATCCTGGCTTAGATCCCCTGAAGCCATTACTTCCAAATGCTCTTCTGTATATGATAGTCCTTTAGATATATACCTTGAGATAAATATAACTGCTAATATTATAAATAGTAGAGATAATATAACCACTAATATTATAGTCTTTAATGCATTGTTAAATTCCTCTAAGATGCTGGATTTAGGTACGGTACTAACTAGTGACCAATTTTCTCCAGTACTGTCTATTTGGATAGGATATGCGACCCTGTACGATTCTCCAAATGTATCTGACTCTCCAAAATCCTTATATACTTCTCCTTTATCCATACTGGTCATTATATCAATCCAGTCCTGACCACTATCTGCTGAATTAGCCATTACCTTTTCTGGTTCTGAACCGTGGGCTACAAAAATACCTTCCTTAGATATAAGCCTTGCTGCTCCTCCCATAGGGGTTATGCCTTCTATCAAGGTTTGAAAACTACTTAATTCATAGTCCATAGATACAACACCCATAAATTGATTGTTTTCATCAAGTATTGGTACAACTATAGATGCCATCGTTACCTCTTTACCTGCTACATCATATGTTGTTGGCTCAGTTATATATGTTCCCTTCATTTTTTTGTTTCATTATACCATCTCTTATCTGAGCTTTCAGTATATGCAGGTTCAATATTATATCCATTACCATCTCTTGTTATATAAGGTATAAATTCTCCATTTGACCCATACCACGATTGACCTACAAATTCTTGATCCTTACCATCAAAGATATTAGGTTCATAAGCAACAGCAATACCAAATATAGATTCATCAGATTTCAATATCTGTTTTTGCATATCTATTACAGCTTGCCTATTTGCTATACCTTTTTTTCTATACTTTTCAATACTAATGCCCAAACCCTTACCTAGCTTTTCAACTAGTGTAAAGTCTTCTTTTACATCTATAGCATTACCTTTAGAAACTTCAAATGCTAAAGTTTGTGCTTGGTTTAATCCACTATTATATAGATTTATAAGTATAATGGAAAATATTATTGCAAAAGATAATATAATAGAAGCAGACACTAGTACTATTATTTTGGTTTGAACCTTTAAATTTTTTAACATATTATTCCTCCTTTATTCATTTTTTACTTTTATTACTATTTATATCGACATAATATATTAGTATCTTTAGCATTTTTTATATTTTTTTGTGGAATTTTGTCGATACTTGTCATTTATAATAGAAAAAGGGCCCTAATTAAAGGCCCTCTCTCTTATGAAATACTTATGCTTAGCAAGCTATATTTTTGAATTTTTCTTTAGCTTTGGATAATATGGTTCCCTCTACTGCAATTACTGGAGTTCTTCCATTTAAAAACTTTGAAATTTCTACCTTATCCAACTTTATATATCCTTGTCTTTCTAATATTTTTGCATTATGTTTTATTAAATATTGATTTTCCTCTGTTGGTATAAAAATTTTTCTGAATTTAGAATTTCCCAAACATCCTGATACTAAATTTTTCAAAAGATTTTCTCTGAACATAAAATCCACTCCTTTTTAATTATTATCTATTCTACAAGGTGTCAATTCCTTTAGTCTTTTCTGTTATTTTATATCGTACTTATATTTTAATGTATAACATCTAAATAGTGAAGTACGCACTTTTTTGTTATATAATATCTATTATTATACCTAGTATGTAAAAAGATACTATTGAATAGAGTAGGATTTTATTTCATTATATATATACCCAAATATAACGTTAATAAAAAATTGACCTTAATATTAAGGTCAATCTTTTAAGATACTGTACTTATAAGATTAATAGGAGCCTTCCCAAACATAACCAGTAAATCTATCTACATTTAATACACCAACAGTTTTATTGTCTTTTTCTACTTCAAAAATGTAATATCTAAAATTTTCTTCACCATCTTCATTTATAGTATATTTACTACCATAGCTGTCATTTAAGTACTGTTTAGCTACTGAAAAGGCATCATCCATGTCTAATTCATCAAATTCTTCATTGAAACCATATCCTCCAAATGAATTATTAAAGTGCCCTCCACAGTGATTAAAACCGCCACCATAGCCTCCCATCATATTGTATCCTCTCATCATTCCATATCCCATATTATTATATCTCCCAACACCATTTCTTCTTCCCATAGTATAAGGTTGGGCAAAGGATACCGACGTAACTGTCACTAAGAGCAACACTGTCGCTAAACTAAATAAAATTTTATATTTTTTCATCTCTAATCCCTCCTATATATTTTGTAAATTCATTTTAAATTAAAACTATGAAGGAATTATGAAGAAAGCATATAAATTTAATCTTTTCCTATTGACAGTCATATAAAAGAGATTTATAATATACATGAACATATGAATACATGCTCATATGTTCATGTATATTCTTAAAGGGGGTAGACATATGTCTCACGAAAAAGTACTTTTATTGGAACATTTAAATTGTGCACACTGTGCAGCAAAAATAGAAGATAGGGTATCAAAATTGAAAAATATAAAGAATTCTTCTTTAAATTTTACAGCCAAAACATTAAATATAAATATAGAAGATTTGAATAATAGCGAGGAAACTATAAATGATATTAAAGATATTGTCTCTGGATTAGAACCAGATGTCACCGTAAAAGAAAAAAAACAAACATATGAAAAGTACTTAATATTAGAAGGATTAGTTTGTACAAGTTGTGGTCAAAAGATTGAAGAAAAAACTAGGGCATTTAATGGTGTAAAAAATTCTAATATTAACTATACCAATGGGAAGCTTTCTATTGAATTAGATGACCCTTACCAATGGAAAAATATCAAATCTAAAGCAAAATCTTTAATTGCTCAAATTGAACCAGATGTTAATATTATTGATATGGATGAAGATCTACCTTCAAATACTATTAAAAGAGATAATATAAGTGTATTATCTTTAAATAAATCTAAACTCATAAGATTTTCCATAGGTGGATTACTATTTATTTTAGCATTATTTACAGATACTAAGATTCCAAAGCTGTCATTGTTCATCTCTAGTTATATACTAACTGGTGGAGATATAGTATTAAGGGCATTAAAAAATATCCTTAGAGGAAATTTGTTCGATGAAAATTTTCTAATGTCCATAGCAACTCTTGGTGCATTTGCCATTGGAGAATATCCTGAAGCCGTTGCTGTTATGCTTTTTTACCAAACTGGAGAAATGTTTCAAGATATGGCCGTTACCCGTTCTAGAAGATCTATTAAGGATCTTATGGATATAAAGCCTGAATATGCTAACATAAAAAAAGGTAATAATACAGAAAAAGTTTCCCCAGAGTCAGTTAATATTGATGATATTATAGTCATCAAGCCTGGTGAAAAGGTACCTTTAGATGGAATTGTTGTTTCTGGTAGCTCAATGATGGATACATCTCCCCTTACTGGAGAATCTGTTCCCAGAAAAATAAACGTAGAAGACGCAGTTTTAAGTGGATTTATAAATACAAATGGTGTATTAGAAGTAAAAGTTAAAAAAACCTTTGCTAACTCTACAGTATCTAAAATTTTAGAATTAGTAGAAAATGCAGGTAGTAAGAAAGCACCCACAGAAAAATTCATGACTAAGTTCTCAAAGTACTATACACCTGTAGTAGTTTTTTCAGCATTGGCATTGGCTGTAATACCTCCATTGATACTTCAAGATGCTTCTTTTTCCCATTGGCTATATAGAGCATTGATATTTCTAGTTGTATCATGCCCTTGTGCATTGGTTGTATCAATTCCTCTGAGCTTTTTTGGAGGTATAGGAGGTGCATCCAAAAAAGGAGTATTAATAAAGGGAGGAAACTTTTTAGAGGCATTAAATAACGCCCATATGGTTGTATTTGATAAAACTGGAACATTAACTAAGGGGAATTTCAATGTGTCATCTATTGTAACTAAAAATAATATATCTAAAGATAGTTTATTGAAATTTGCGGCTTATAGCGAAAGCTACTCTAATCATCCCATTGCAAAGTCTATAACAAAATACTATGGTAAAACTATTGATGAGTCACTAATTAAAGACTATAAGGAGATCTCTGGTCACGGTATAGAAGCCATTATAGATGGTAAAAAAGTAGCCATTGGGAATAATAAACTCATGAAAATGAACAATATTGACTGTGATACTGTAAATACCACAGGTACAGTAGTTCATTTGGCCATAGATAATATTTATAGTGGCTATATAATAATATCCGATACAGTTAAAGAAGACTCCCGTAATGCTATACAAGGTATTAAAGACTTAGGTATAAAAAAGACCATAATGCTCACTGGAGACAATAAAACAACAGCAGAGAATATCAGTAAAAAGCTAGGTATTGATGAAGTATATAGTGAATTATTGCCTGAAGGTAAGGTAGATATAATAGAAAAGCTAGACTCACAAAAACCTGACAAAAGTAAAATAGTGTTTGTTGGAGATGGTATCAATGATGCCCCTGTACTTGCTAGAGCAGATATAGGTGTATCAATGGGAGCATTAGGTTCTGATGCAGCTATTGAAGCTGCCGATATAGTCCTAATGACAGATGAACCTTCAAAATTAATAGATGCATTCAAAGTGGCTAGAAAAACCCGTAAAATTGTATATCAGAACATTGGATTTTCATTGGGCATAAAATTGATAGTACTAATCATGGGAGCTATGGGTATGGCAAATATGTGGGAAGCGGTATTTGCCGATGTAGGTGTAGCCCTCATAGCAGTATTGAACTCTCTTAGGGTTCTAAATGTAAAAAATATAGATTAAACTAGTAATTGACAGTTAGTAGTTCATAACCGTTTATGGACTACTAACTGTCTTTTATATCTATAATCCCATTGAAGCCATAGGTATTACTAATAATGCCAATACCAAAATAGGTATTATTATTTGAGTTACTGCTATAT
This sequence comes from Clostridiisalibacter paucivorans DSM 22131, assembly GCF_000620125.1. Lineage (NCBI taxonomy): Bacteria > Bacillati > Bacillota > Tissierellia > Tissierellales > Thermohalobacteraceae > Clostridiisalibacter > Clostridiisalibacter paucivorans. The sequence goes on from NZ_KK211076.1 coordinate 63,229, forward strand.
CTCCATATCCTTCCTTATGGGTCAATCCACATATAGCCAATAATGTAATCTGTGCACCTTGATGGGGTAATGTATCAAAGGTTCCAGCAGCTATTACTGATATCCTGTGTACATATTTCAAATCTATTCCCATACTTATATAAGTATCTTTTAATGCTTCGTATGCTATACCCAGTCCTCCTGATGCAGACCCTGCTGCTCCAGCTGCTATAGCTGTGGTTATAGCAACAAATACCATAGGTGAAAGCCTTAAATTCTTAAGACCGCCTATAATCTTTTCAAATCCAGCAGTTACCTTTACTACTCCAGCAAACCCAACAACTATAGCAGTATTTAATATAGCTGTAGCTGAATTTATTGCACCTCTATTCAATGTATCTATCCATTCTTTACTTCCATTTCTTTGTTTTCTTAAAAGAAGTATTGCTGATAAAATGCCTACAGTTACTGCACCTTCCACTGGCAATTTTAAAATATTAAAACAGACTAATATTAATATTGCAGGTATGGCAGAAAGCCATGGATTTGGCAATTCTACTTGATTTTCCCGTTCTAACTCCTTTACAGGTTTCAACGATGGATCATCAAATTCATATCCCTTTTTTCTTAAAGATTTAGTCCTATATTCTAACCATATAAATATCAATACAATTTGGCCTATCAATGCAGCTATTGCTGGCAAAAGTGCCGCTGTACTAGTAGTCCCTAAATATCTCATTGGTATAATATTTTGTATAGAAGGGCTTCCTGGACCACTCATGGACCAAGTCCATGCACCAGCTGATATTGCTGCAGGCATAATCCTTCTTGAAACATTAGTACTCCTAAATAATTGTAATGCTATGGGATACATCGCAAAGAATACTACAAACCCACTTACTCCTCCATATGTAAGTAGCCCTGTTATTATCATAACTACTGGTGCTGCCCATCTTCCCTTCGTTACCTTTACTAGAGCCCTTGCTATGGACTCTGCTGCTCTAGTATCTTCCATTACAGCACCAAATAGTGCTCCCACAAAAAACACTAGAAAAAACTTTTCTATATATCCTGCTGCTGAACCCATATAGGGCCCTAATAAAGACTCAAACATAGGCAATCTGGCAAGCACTATAACAAATATTGATACTACTGGTCCCAATATTATAGCACTAATCCTTTTAAAAGCTAGTATTGAAAATAATATTAATGCAAAAACAAGTATAAGGATATCAAACATGTTTTAACCATCCCCCTTAGATTATTTTAAGCCCATGGGCTGGTCACGGAATATTCTTTCATCCATCAGTTTAGGTTCACCATCCATTTTAGGCTTGAATCCCATATGATTAAATACATCTTTTTGTAGATCAATTCCAGGTGCTATTTCAATCAAATACAAACCATCTTCTCTTAACTCGAATACTGCTCTTTCTGTAATATACATAACAGGTTGTTTTACCTTGACTGCATATTCACCGCTAAATGTTACCTGTTCCACTTCCTTTACAAATTTATCTACTTTTCCTTCATTCTTTATTATTAATTTTCCATCATTCACATCTACCTTTAATCCACCAGCTGTAAACGTTCCACAATAGAATACTTTTTTAGCATTTTGTGTTATATTTATAAATCCACCACATCCAGCTATCCTTGGTCCAAATTTGCTTACATTTATATTTCCCTTTTCATCTGCTTGAGCTAATCCTAAATAAGCCAAATCTAATCCTCCACCATCATAAAAATCAAACTGATATGGTTGATCTAGTATTGTATGGGGGTTAGTAGAAGCTCCAAAACATCCTCCTCCAGCAGGGATACCACCAACAGGACCTGCCTCAACAGTCAATGTCATATACTCTCCTATTCCTTCTTCATTGGCTACCATTGCTATAGCCTCTGGAATACCTATACCTAAATTCACTATAGTATCAGGTTCTAATTCCATAGCAGCCCTTCTACCTATAATCTTTCTTTCATTTAGTCCCATAGGTTTGACACTATCTACAGGTACTACTGTTTCTCCACAATATGCAGGATTGTATGGCTGATTGAAACATTGTTCCTGTTCTTTACCCTGTGCAATTACAATTCCATTTACATATATGCCAGGTATTTTTACAAGTTTAGGATCTAATGTTCCTGCTTTAACAACCCTTTCAACTTGGACTATAACAATACCCCCAGAATTTTTGGCAGCCTGTGCCATAGATAATGCCTCCAGTGTAACAGCCTCTTTTTCCATGGTAATATTGCCATTTTCATCAGCAGTAGTACCCCTTATAAATGCCACATCTATAGGCAACGATCTATATAATAGCCTCTCTTGGCCTGCTATGTTTACAACTTCTACTATATCTTCAGTGGTCTTGTCATTTAGCTTTCCCCCTTGATTCCTAGGATCAACAAAGGTATTCAACCCCACATGGGTAATCGTTCCCACTTTTCCTGCTGCAATATCTCTAAAAAGATGTGCTATAACACCTTGAGGTAAGTTATACGCCTCTATCCTATTTTCTATAGCCAATCTGCCCAATTTAGGTGCTAGATTCCAGTGTCCACCTATTACCCTCTTTACAAATCCTTCATGGGCAAAATGGTTTGAACCCCTATCTTTTCCATCTCCTTGACCTGCTGCATAGATTAATGTTAAGTCCTTGGGGTTTCCATTATCTAAGAATCTTTTTTCTAAAGCTATAGACAATGATTCAGGACATGCACTTCCAACAAAACCCTCCGTAGCTACTGTATCTCCATTTTTAACAAGTTTGGCCGCTTCTTCAGCAGTCATAATTTTTACTGCCATCTCAAACTTCCTCCTTTTAAGACACATTTTTAAATGATTGATATATTTTTAACAATTTTTTCAAATAAAAAAACTCCAATGATAGTACTTTAAAGTCTATGCGGGTCTGGCCTGACCCTTGATGGGTCAGGATTTTGCCCGATATAAACCTATTTTAAATTAACAACCTTTGAAGTCTGCCTTTCTCTTTTCGATAAATGCTGTCATGCCCTCTTTTTGATCCTCTGTAGAAAAACACAATCCAAATATATCAGCTTCATATTTATAAGCAGACTCTGTATCCATATTAAGTCCATCATTTATTGCAGCCTTTGCTAAACTAACAGCTACTGTACCTCTACTAGCAATCTTATTGGCCATTTCTCTTGCCTTGTCCATCAATTCATCTGGGTCATAAACTTTATTTACCAATCCTATTCTATATGCCTCTTCAACATCTATCATGTCACCAGTAAATATAATCTCTTTAGCTAATCCCTTTCCAATTAATCTTGGAAGTCTTTGAGTACCAGCAAATCCAGGAGTTATGCCTAATGTAACCTCTGGTTGTCCAAATTTAGCCTTCTTAGATGCTAATCTCATATCACAAGCTGATGCTAATTCACATCCTCCACCAAGGGCATATCCATTGACAGCAGCTATAACTGTCTGTGGCATATGTTCTATATTAGAAAATACCTTTTGAGCTAATCTTCCCAATGCCCTTCCTTCCATGGCATTTAAATCACGCATTTCCTTTATATCTGCTCCTGCTACAAAGGATTTATCACCTGAACCTGTAATAATTACAACTTTTACCTCTTTGTTTGATGATAGATCATCAATTACTTCTCCCAGCTCTTTTATAGTTTGACTATTAAGAGCATTTAGAGCCTTTGGCCTGTTTATTATAACTTCGGCCAATTTTCCATTCACATTACAAATTACATTTTCCATTAGATTTACCCCCTATTATTTTTATTTGCTTTGCAAAGCTTTACATTAGGGTCATGCATGATGTGAAATATGAATATTTTGTATATTTATTATCTATGTTATTAGTGTAACAATGAAAAGGTTTTCGCACAAGTACGCACTTTTTTGTTATCCCATAGCATTTTTAATACTAACATTACTAAATGTCTGTAATGCTTTGAAATATACTAAGTACCTAATTAGTTACTTATCAATTACTATTAATATATATTATGTTAATTAATCTATTTTTTTACTTTAATTGAAATTATATCATATATTAGTTATTAATAAACAAAAGAAGCTATGTATAGTTATACATAGCTTCTTTATTACCTAATTCGTTAAATTGTTATTCTCATTGCCCTTGGTCATAATTTCATTTACCAGCTGTTGGCCCTCAGGATATTTTAAAAATTCACTGTGTATTCTTCCAAAATTCTTTCTAAATTCAGGGTCGTCTTGCATTATTCTTATTGCTACTTCCGTCAAATTGTTAAATAGTTCAGTTACCTGATTCAAATCCCTTGTGTCTTCTTCTCTAACATTTTTTGCAAAAGAATTGGCCAAATATCCTTGAAATTCAGTAATAAAATCAGGTACTTTCATACATATATCACCTCCAACACAGGATTGTAATTATTATTTCCTTTAAAAAGCCTTTACATTCGCTAGAGATGATATTGTCTATTATTCTTCTTCAATATTATTTAACATTTCTGACTGCCTTCTTAAATTTTCAGTTTCTTTAGTCACTTTATCTGTGAAATTAGTTATAGCTTCTAAAAAGTCCATCTGACTTTTGGAAGCATGTCCAATATCAGTTATAGTTGAATTAATTAGGTTCGTTATATTTTCTAACTGATTCAATACATCTACTATTTCCTTAGCAGAGTTTTTACTGTCATCAGCTAGTTTTCTTATTCTATCTGCAACTACTCCAAAACCTGCCCCATCTCTTCCTACTCTAGCTGCCTCTATAGTTGCATTTAACCCTAAAAGATTGGTCTCATCAGCTATTTTTTCTATAAATCTAAGTATATCGTTGGTTTTGTTCATATATTCTACCGCATTATCCGAAAACTCTATTAATTTATCTGCTATAGCACCTAATTGTTCTGATTCTGCATATGTCTGTTGAGTTTGAGCAGATATATTTTTCATATCATTAGAAATTTGCCTTATGCTTTTAAATAATGCTTCTTGTTTTTCGATAGATTCACATAAAACCATCCCCCCAATGATATTGTCATTATCATCATATAGCGGAGTAGCACAAGCTATATATGGAAACCCCCAAGCCGAATCCTCGGCCTCAACCTTTTGTACTATTCTAGTGTTATTCTCAATAGCCTGAACTATAACTGTAGATTCTCGTAGGGGATCTCCCCTTTTTAAACCAAAATCTATAGTGCTACCTGGAACTCCTATTAGATATTTTTCTCTATCACTTACACCAACAAAATAGTCATTTACCGTTCCCCTATTTATGTAAGGTGCCACATATACAAAATGATTAAGAATTTCAGAATCGTTAGTATTATAATCATTCACATTATTTGTATTCAATTCAAAGCCTCCCCACAATATAATATACAAAATGTATAACCTTAAACTTAAACCTTAAAAATCCTAACTATAATATACCATAATATATATATTAATAGTTAACATTTCTACATTATACCACTGTTTTCCTTCAAAAGTACTACAATTCTATCAGGGAATATAACGAATAGTCACTAAAAAAGTAAAAACATATAAGATCTCCTTGTTAACCAATCCTATATGTTAAAATTCAAATAAATATAATCAACTCTTTCTCCACCTACAACTACTACCGATTTTTCTGCTTTGTCTGTAAGTCCATTGTCATCTTTTACTTCTACCTCAAAAACAGTATCTTCACTAATTTTAGTATCAACCGATATTTTATTGTCCCAACTAGACTTATACTCTCCATCTACATACCATTTCCTAGATACTATTTTTCCTGAAGAATAAGACATTGAACTGTCTAATGTAAACCTTTCTCTTTTTTCCACTTGTGATGGACCTGCAAGTATAGCTTTTATTTCTTCATCATTACCTCCCATTTTGGCTCTTACCTGGTGCGTTGCATAGGAGGTTTGTCCATCTTCTGTTCTAATTTCTAGCTTGAATCCTTTTTGATTACCATCTACAGAAAAAGATGGATTCTTTTGATTGGAGAAAAACTGCCAATTGCTATTTTGCCAATGATACCATTTGTAGGATTTTATTTTTGATAGTCTTGATGTAGACCTATCAACTAAATCTACTTTAAAAGGTAGAGATTCTACCTCTACCTCTCCATCTGTGACATCTTTTCTTTCATATTTTATTTGAAATTCTGCTTGAGCCAAATCTTCTGGCTCTACTACAGTAAATTCCACAGGAACAAAGTACCAACCTTTTGAGTTTCCATGCGTACTTCTCCAAATTCCATTCTCTGACCAGTTGTCATAGCCATCGAAGCTGTCATCATCATATACTGCTATGAATATCCCCCACGTACCTGGTCGGTCTAGAGTTATCTTTCTACCATCTATGGAAGATACTATCCTAGATGAAAAGTGACTTGCGTCACCTTCTCTCACCTGTAAATCATAGCCTTCTATCTCTGTACCATTAAAACTCAAACTTGAACTATCCTTAATTGTTAATGTATCACCCACAACTGCTGTAAATTGTGAGTTCATCTCATCTAAGTTGGTTACAATAGGAAGGTTTCCACTTCTCCCTGGAAAAACTCTTCCATCGGATAATTCCACTGAGTAAGCACAGTATGGTTTAGTTCCTCCTTCATGCTCTACAGTCCTCCAATCTCCTATTGGTTCCTTAGTCGCTAATACATTGCTAGGAAATATGGATAAACTTAATGTTATAATAAGTAAAAGACTTATTATTTTTCTATTCATTTTAAATACCTCCTACTCCTTATATTGAGGGTATTCTTCATAAAAATCTGTTACAAAATGTACTTTCCCCTTAACAAAATATTCTTTCTCTACTTCCCCTTTTTTAACAGTCACCTTGTATTCCATTTCCATACCTTCTTTTAAATGAAATTCCTTTTCATGTTCTATTGTTGTATAGTAGAAAGCTGGTAGATTATATAGGCTTCCTGTAGGAATTACCGTAGGATGGTTTAATCTTCTGCTCTCTCTCCAAAAGGTTATATCATGTATTTTTCCTCTTGGTAATTGGCGTTGATTTAATTTAGGGTATGTTATATGTTCAACTTTAAACTGATATTCATCTTTATCAATGTAATCTTCATTATTTTCCACTACTACAGAATGGATAATATAGTGTCCTGCGTTATCATTATCCTTCACTATTATTTGTGGTTCAATGAAATCTTCTTCAGATATTGGCTCTTCCATAATCTCTGGAATATCCCTTTCATCTGGCTCAATTAGCTTTACTAACATAGTACTAGCTTCTGCTCTTGTAGCAGTTTTCTCTGGTGCAAATCTACCATTTGGTAGCCCTTTGACTATACCTGCTGCATATACTTGCAACACATACTCTCTATACTCTACTTTTATGTTCGTATAATCTGCTATGTTGTTTTTGTATGCTTTCCAATTCTCTGGCTCTTCTTCCATAGCCCTTGCTATCATTCTAGCCATTTCTGCTCTGGTGATATCTTGGTCTATATCGGCAAATTCTCCTTCACATATATATCCTTCCTTCATAGCCTTTTCTATGTAGTTTTTTGCCCAGTGTCCACCTTTATAAACCCCTGGGTCATCATGTAATGCAACTACTAAAAGTTTAGTGAACTCTGCCCTGTTTATTGCCTTATCTGGCTTAAATGTTCCGTCTGGATATCCTGCTATTACTCCCTTATCCACTAATAGACCTATAAATTCCTTAGCCCAATGGTTTATCAAATCCGTAAATACTTTGCCTATATCCTTAACTACATTAGTAACTCCATCCACTGCTTTATCTACCAATTGGTGGCTATCTGCATAAACCAATCCCATATTCATAACTAACATTACTATTAATATAATACTCACTATTTTTTTCATCTTTGCCAACCTCCTATATGTTTTATATAATTTTACTTAAAATAAAATAACCGTTTAAAATTAAACTTAGCTTTTCTATTTTGCAAAGGATATATTTCATTTTCTTCAAAATCCATGCCAGCAATAATATTGTCTCTAGATGAAAAGTGACTTGCGTCACCTTCTCTCACCTGTAAATCATAGCCTTCTATCTCTGTACCATTAAAACTCAAACTTGAACTATCCTTAATTGTTAATGTATCACCCACAACTGCTGTAAATTGTGAGTTCATCTCATCTAAGTTGGTTACTATAGGAGATTTTCCACTTTGCCCTGGAAAAACTCTTCCATTGGATAATTCTACTGAGTAAGCACAGTATGGTTTACCTCCACCAGTTGATGGATCATGCTTAACAAGTCTCCAATCATTTATAGGTTCTTTTGTTGCTCCAAAAACACTTCGAGGAATTATTGAAATTACTAATATTAGAACTAAAAAAACACTTATTATTTTCTTCATTTCAACCCCTCCTACTCCTTGTATTGAGGATAATCTTTATAATAATCCATTATGAATTTCAGTTTTCCTTCTACAAAATATTCTTTTTCAATATCTCCTTTTTTTACTGTCACTTTATATTTCATTTTCATACCTTCTTTTAAATGAAAATTTTTCTCATGTTCTACAGTGGTATAGAAAAAAGCTGGTAAATCATATATACTACCTTTTGGAATCACAGTAGGATGGTTTAATCCTTTTCCACTCCTCCAAAATCTTCTATCCTTAATTTCTTTATTTGGAAATTGCCTTTGATTTAATTTTGGATATGTTATATTTTCAATTTTAAACTGGTAATCTTCTTCTACTCCTATATAGTCTTCATGATTTTTAACTACAATTGAGTGAATTATATAGTTTTCTAAAATATCATTATTTTTTAATTCTAATTGTGGTTCAATGAAATCTTCTTCAGATACTGGCTCTTCCATAATCTCTGGAATATCCCTTTCATCTGGCTCAATTAGCTTCACTAGCATAGTACTAGCTTCTGCCCTTGAAGCTGTTTTCTCTGGTGCAAATCTACCATTTGGTAGTCCCTTGACTATACCTGCTGCATATACTTGCAACACATACTCTCTATACTCTACTTTTATGTTCGTATAGTCAGCTATATTGTTTTTGTATGCTTTCCAATTCTCTGGCTCTTCTTCCATAGCCCTTGCTATCATACGAGCCATTTCTGCCCTAGTAATATTTTTGTCTACATCTTTAAATTCACCTTCAAGAATATATCCTTCTTGTATAGCCTTTTCTATGTAGTTCTTAGCCCAATGTCCACCTTCAAATACCTCTGAGTCATCATGTAATGCAACTACTAAAAGTTTAGTGAACTCTGCCCTGTTTATTGCCTTATCTGGCTTAAATGTGCCGTCTGGATATCCAGAAATTACATCTTTTTCTAGAAGTTTTTCTACCCATTGAGTTGACCAATGATCCTTCATATCGGAGAATTTTTCTACTATGGAAACTATAGTCTCTCCCTCTCTTGACACTATCTCTCTTCTTTTTTCTTCTGTAGACAATGACTCTGCTATTGTCACTGAAGAAAAGATCATACAAAAAACTAAAATTAAAGAAATTATTCTTTTCAAATACCTCATCCTTTCATTTTTTTGTTCCAAATCCTCATACATTCTTTCTATACCTACTCATTTAATTCCTTTATTCCATAGTTTATGCTCTTGTTCCAAATCCTCATATATTCTTTTTATACCGTGGTAGTCAGTTATTTAGTCATTATTTATGTGGAATATTGGTTTTTTGCTCTTTTATTTGCTATATTATTAAGTAAGGATATTTGGAATTGGTGTTTTTTGGACATTGGGATGTTTACTTCATCACAATGGTTTATACTTTACCTATGAGGAATTGAAACTTGACTAGAAAGGAAGAAAAGAAAAGCCAAGAAATCAGTTTATACTTTGCCTATTATTGCTTTGTCTTCATTTTATATAAGTAACATATCAATCTTAAAAAAATAAAAAATAGAGAGATTAACATGTTACATGTTAATCTCTCTATTTTTTCTCAATAACAGTACCATAAACTATAGATTAGGGCATTAATTATAAAGGTCTTTTTAACATATAATTTTAAAGCATTTGTATGCTTTTATAGTTAATTAATGACATGTCTGATTATTGTTGCTATACACTTCTTTTTACTAATATAATTAGCGTTATATAACTAATTATTGAAATTATTGAAGTTAAGTTACTAAAAACAATATTAGATTTTAGCATTACAAATTTATATTCTAATAACATTTTTGACAGAAAAAAAATACCACAAATGAAAAAAACACCAATTTCCACCTTATACTTATTTTGTTTTTTATAAAGTATGAAACTAAGATAAAAATATAAAGCAGAAATGATTAAACTATACATTAAAACACCGCCTTAAAAAATCATTTTTTACATTATCTTTTATTTGGTGGTTACTTGTTGCTATTTTCATAGCTAATTGATATTATGGTTATACAAAATATAAGTATAAAGAGAATGTTCTCTCCTGCAACCTCTTGATGATAAGGGAATTTTGAGAGGTGGAATATCGTATATTCAAATCCCTTTATCTACCATATTATTATATCATTTGCTATCAACACAAACAATATTGGCTTCATTTTAGAAAAAAGTAGGTTGTTTTATGTTTGATGTAAAAGATAAGGATTAAATTATTTATAAAAAAATATACCCACTAATGATTAGAGTATTATACTTATTGATGTTTTCTGCAATATATGCTTCGGCAATAAATGCAGAAAAATATTTTAAAATAATTGCAATTATTTTGCCAATTATACTGGCAATTGGTTTTTTCTTAGGGGGGGGGATAGAAGAAATTTATATTAAAAATAGAAAAGTACTTGGTTATGTAAGCTATGTCTTAGGCGTTATTATTCCAACTCTCTTTCTCTATATGTTATATATTGTATCTTAAACTTACACACACAAATGTGGTAAAAATATAAAATTAATAAGAACTCCCCCCTGTGTTAGAATAGTTGTCATATAGATGTTATAATAATTGTGAGTAAAGAAAGGATGACAATCTATATGAAAAATAAGAGCTATAATAAAGAATACATTGAAGATATATTAAGGCAAATATCTCCGCCAATAAATAAAAAAGTATCACAGGTATCTAAGGAAACAGGAGTATCTACAAACACTATCTATGGGTGGAAGAGAAAAGCTAGAATAGAAGGCAAATTAATACCCAATAGTAATCCTAATCGACTTAAGAGATGGAGAAAAGAAGATAAACTTAAAATTGTAATGGAAACATTTACAATGAATGAAGAA
>NZ_KK211077.1:0-39519 GCF_000620125.1 Clostridiisalibacter paucivorans DSM 22131
CTCGTAAGTGACACGGGTAATTCCTAGAAGGAAACCCAACCAGCTAAAACATAGAATCTCACTGATGGAATGACACGCTTTTTCACGGATATCGGTTTATAAAAACCATCCAGGAGGTGTACGTCTAACCTCTATTCAGGAGATATTATATTATGAATCAGCATGATAACATAGCATTAATTTGCTGAGTTTCCTGCTAAAGATTTATGATAGAAACAATATTTAAAGAAATGATGTTTATAAAGAAAAGCTTTACTAAGTATATGAATATTAATTTGAAATTTTATAAGAATGTTTGCTTGAAAATAGATTTAATTTCTATCAAATGTTCTAACTATATTATACGAGGAGGTAGTAATCAATGAAAGATATGTCTTATGATGCAGTCATCGGTAGAAAAAATGACATAATGAAAGGGGCAGTAGGCATTGATTATACAGAAATGGAGTATGGTAAGATAGGATTCGATTATGAGGAATTAATGAAAAAAGTACCCTATTCTTTTGAAAAGATTAGAGAAATTCAAAGAGAATCCAAGGTTGGAAATACACCGCTTTTTGAACTTAAAAATTTAACCAGTCTTGTAAGAAGTGTTAGCAAGAAAGGAAAAGGAGCTAGAATTTTTCTTAAGGATGAATCAGCAAATTGCTCAGGGTCTTTTAAAGATAGAAGAGCAGCTCTTTCGGTTTATCATGCAACAAAGATTGGATATAAGGGAGTAATTTCAGCTACTTCAGGAAACTATGGTGCAGCTGTAGCATCTCAAGCTTCTCAACGTGGTATTAAATCCATTGTCGTTCAGGAGGTATTTGATTCAAGAAAAATAGGACAACCAGAGATAGTAGAAAAAGGAAGAAAATGTGAAGCCTTCAATTCTGAAGTTGTACAGCTTACTGCTGGACCAGAGCTTTTTTATGTATTTTTAACGTTGTTAGAGGAAACAGGGTATTTTAATTCCTCACTTTATTCACCATATGGTATTGCAGGAGTTGAGACTTTAGGCTATGAAATTGCTGAAGAGGTAATGAATCAAGAGGGTAAATATCCAGATGTAGTTGTAGCAACCCATGCAGGTGGAGGAAATCTTACAGGGACAGCTAGGGGATTAATAAAGGCTGGTGCTAGCAATACAAAAATAATAGGTGCATCTGTTGATTTGAAAGGACTTCATATGGCTTCTGATAAAGATTTCAATAGGAAATCTTTTACGACAGGTCATACAGGATTTGGTATCCCATTTGCTACATTGCCTGATAGATCAGATGTCCCCAGAAATGCAGCTAGAGCATTAAGGTATATGGATCAATATGTTACAGTAAAACAAGGAGAAGTATTCTATGTTACACAGGCATTGGCAGTTCTTGAAGGGCTTGAAAGGGGACCAGCAGGAAATACATCTTTAGCTGCAGCGTTATCTATAGCTAGAGATATGGATGAAGATCAAATTATAGTTGTTCAAGAAACAGAATATACTGGAGCTGGTAAGCATCCAACTGCCCAATTGACTTTTGCAAAGGAAAATGGAATCAAAATAAAAAGAGGAAATCCAATGAAAGAAATACCAGGGAAAAATATAGTTATACCTGAAAAGTTTAATCAAATTAGTGCAAAGAAGATTGATTTGAATAAGCTAAAAAGATCATACATCAAAAATGCAGTGTCAAATATTCAAATCAATGAATTAACAGTGAAAGATATAAAGTTCTTGGCTGAAGATTGTAATTTGACTGAATCTAAGGTAAAAGAAATTCTGAAAGAAATGAAGTAAGAAATATATAATAGCTTAGATAGATTAAAAGGATTGAAGGTAAAGGCTTTAAATAAAATTCGAAATATTCAAATAAATGGTTAATATAATAATTTATACACTGATAGGAGGAGAAAAATGTATGGTCCAATAATCACACAGAAAACAAAAAATATTATTGAAAAAGAGAGAAAGTATTTATCCTATACAACGAGGGTTCCATATTATCCATTGGTAGTAGATTATGCAAAAGGTTGTATAATAAAAGATATAGAAGGAAATGAATTTATAGATTTTTTATCAAGTGCTGCAGTTATTAATACTGGGCATAATCATCCGAGAATTGTAAATGCTATAAAAAAACAAATTGATAAATTTATTCACTACACACCAGCATATATGTACCATAAGCCACATACAGACTTGGCAGAGAAACTCACTGAAATTACACCTGGTAATTTTGATAAAAGGGTTGCCTTTGGATTGTCAGGGTCTTCCTCTGTAGATGGAGCAATTAAGGCTGCTCGTTGTTTTACAAAAAGACCTAAAATAGTATCTTTTTTGAGATCATATCATGGTACTACAATGGGAGCAATTAGTGTATCAGGATATAATATAGGAATGAAAAAGAATCTAGGACCAATGATGCCAGATGTTCATTTTATACCTTATCCAGATTCTTATCGAGGTCAATATAATAATGAAGATTTAATTTCAGGGTATATTGGATCATTTAAAGAATTGTTGACAACTATTTTGCCTCCTGAAGAAATTGCTGCAGTTATATATGAGCCTATACAAGGCGATGCAGGGGTAATTGTGCCTCCTATAGAATATTGTAAGGAATTAAATAGGATATGTAAGGAACATGGAATTTTATTGATAGCAGATGAAATCCAAACTGGATTTGGAAGAACTGGTAGAATGTTTGCTTCAGAACATTTTGATATTGAACCAGATATTTTAGTCTTTGGAAAGGCTGTGGCATCAGGTATGCCCTTAAGCGGTATAGTAGCTAAAAAGGAAATATTTGAAAGCTGGAATGCACCGGCACATTTCTTTAATACTGCTGGAAATCCTATTTCTTGTGTATCAGCTATTGAAACAATAGATATTATTAAAGAGGAAGGATTAATGGAAAATGCAGTTCAGCGAGGAAAATATATTCAAGATAGATTTAGAGCTTTAATGGATAAATTTGATTGTATTGGAGATGTAAGAGGAAAAGGTTTATTAATTGGTGTAGATATAGTAAAAGATCCAATTACAAAGGAACGAGATATTAATAAGACTGCTAAAATTTGTTGGCGGTGTTGGGAAAAAGGATTAATTCTTGCTTTCTTTAGTGGTTCAGTTTTGAGAGTTGCTCCACCTTTGACTTTAAATCAAGGAGAAGCAGAAAGGGCTATGGATATTATTGAGGAATCGATTTATGAAACGGAACAAGGGATGGTTTCAGATGAAGTTTTAAAAGAAATTAAAGGATGGTAAATAAGCATATGTATTAATTTATATTAGTGAGGAGAGATCTTATGGAAAATATAGTAGATTTTCTAAATGGAATAATTTGGAGTAATGCAATGATTATTTTAGCATTGGGGTCAGGACTATACTATTCTCTAAGAGGCCGTTTTTTACAACTTAGACATATAAAAGAAATGGCTAGATTATTACTTGTTAGAGGGAAAGTTGATAAAGGAGTGTCTTCTTTTCAGGCATTAGCGCTATCTGTTGCAGGTCGGGTTGGCACAGGAAATATTGCTGGTGTTGCTACTGCCATAGCATTAGGAGGTCCAGGGTCAATATTTTGGATGTGGGTTATTGCATTTTTAGGTGCTAGTACATCATTTGTAGAATGTACATTAGGTCAGATTTATAAAGAGGATGATAATGGACAGTATAGAGGTGGACCAGCATACTTTATTGAAAAAGGAATTGGGATAAAATGGTATGCTTTGGCATTTGCCATTGCCACTGTATTTGCATTTGGATTATGTACACCAGGTGTACAAGCAAATGCCATTGCTGCCAGTTTAAATAATGCCTTTGGAATCACACCAATGGTTACTGGTAGTATTTTAGTGGTAGGTATAGCATTAATTATATTTGGTGGCGTAAAGCGTATAAGTAGGGTTGCAGAAATAGTTGTACCATTTATGGCAATAGCATATATTTTAATAGCTTTATTGGTAATAGCAATGAATATTACAAAGTTGCCAAGTATTATAGCATTAATAGTAAAAAGTGCATTTGCTGCTGAATCAGCCTTTGCAGGTATGGTAGGCTCTGCAATTGCTTGGGGTGTAAGGCGTGGAATTTATTCAAATGAATCAGGTATGGGATCAGCGGTACAGGCCGCAGCTGCTGCAGAAGTATCTCATCCTGCCAAACAGGGCTTAGTTCAAGCATTTTCAGTATATATTGATACATTATTTGTTTGTTCTGCAACTGCATTTATGATTTTGATTACAGGTATGTATAATGTAGAAAATCCTGCAGGAGGATTTATAGTAAATAATTTACCGGGTATTGAAATAGGGCCTGTATATACTCAAAAGGCTATGGAAAGCGTTTTCTCATCTTTTGGAGGTGCATTTGTTGCCATTTCTCTCTTGTTCTTTGCATTTACTACAATACTTGGGAATTATTATGCAGCTGAAACAAATATGGCATATATAAACAAAAAAATTGGACAAAAGTGGTTAATCACTGTATTGAGAATTGCTACCCTTATAGCTGTATTTACAGGTGCTTTTAGAACAGCTAAATTGGCATGGGCAATAGGGGATGTAGGTGTTGGAGCTATGACTTGGTTAACTCTAATTGCTATCATGATATTGAGTAATATTGCATTTAAGGTTCTTAAAGATTATGAAGAGCAAAAGGCTGCTGGAAAAGATCCAAAATTTGATCCAAAAAAATTGGATATAAAAAATGCTGATATATGGATAGAAGAAAAGGAAGATGCATAAAAATTCTAAAAAAGATTGAATATTAATTCATTTCTGGCATCAATATGTTATAGTAAAAATAGAAATGGTCTTCAATTAAAAGAATTTAGGAGGATTATATGCTTAGCATTCAAGAAGTAAAATTTATTGCTAAAAAAATTGTAAAGGCAACTACCAAAATACTTAATGATGCTCAGGTTCTTATAGTCGATCAATATGGAAACTATATGGCATTGGATGAATCCTATAGGATAATAAAAGGAACAAACGAATGGAAGCCTTATATTGATGAAATTATACGTAGAAAAGAAGTAATTGTTATTGATAATCCTGGATTTAATGTATTATGTAAGGGTTGTAGAAATGAAGGCAAATGTCCTCAAACATTAGAGATTACAGTTCCTTTTAACATGGGAGATGTTTTTATAGGATATATGAGTATTGTGACTTTTTCCGATGAGATGAAGCATGAATATTTACAGAAAAAAGATCAAATTATAGATTATTTAAACAGTATGATTGACTTGATGGTTAGTGCAGCTCAAGAACATGTGGCTCGAAGACGATCTGACCAGATGTTTCAAGAATTGAATACAATCATTAATTCTATGCACTATGGTGTTGTGGATTGTGATTTGGAAGGTCGAATTAAATGTACAAATAATGCATTTCGTGAGCTTCTAGGCATACAGGACTCATTATCAAAAAAACGGATTACAGATTTGGTGAAATCAAAGGCTATTGATGCTGTTATTGAAAATCATCAAGAATTGGAAGAACAGGAATCACCAATTATATTTAATGGTAAATTATATCGTATGTTAATAAAAGCAAAGGTTATAAAAAATAAAGATGGTGCAACCATAGGCTTTATTTTTAGCATTCGAGATGCTCAAGGAATAACAAGTCTAGTTTATGATCAATCTAATAAATATTCCCATAGCACATTGGATTGGATTATAGGACAAAGTGACAGCATGGAAAAACTGAAGAAAGATATTGCCAATATTGCTACCAGTACATCCACTGTATTGATTAGAGGAGAGACTGGTACAGGAAAAGAACTTGTTGCTAGGGCAATACATAGTTTAAGCGAAAGAAAAGAGAAGCCTTTCGTAACTATTAATTGTGCTGCAATTCCTGACAATTTATTAGAAAGTGAACTCTTTGGTTATGAAGATGGTGCATTTACTGGGGGTCGCAAAGGAGGAAAAACAGGACTTTTTGAAATAGCTAATGGTGGTACAATTTTTCTAGATGAAATTGGAGATATGCCATTACACCTACAGGTAAAATTACTTCGAGTATTACAAGAAAGAGAGATTGTGAGAATTGGAGGATATACTCCAACAGAATTAGATATTCGAGTGATATCTGCCACTCATCAGAATTTAGATGAACTTATTAAAAATCATCAATTTCGTATGGATTTATATTATCGGTTAAATATTATACCTATTAATATACCACCTTTGAGAAATAGACTAGTTGACTTAAAAGAATTAGTTGTATATTTTATTGATAAATATAATATGAAATTAGATAAACATATAGTAGGTGTTGAGTCTTCTTATTTCAAGGCTTTAAATCAATACCCATGGCCTGGAAACGTACGGGAATTAGAGAATGCAATTGAATATGCCATTAATATAGAAACATCTGAACGGTTAACCGATAAGAGTTTGATTCCTAAAATTGCTGAATTTAATGAACGTGTTAAATCTCCCCAGACATTAAAGGAAAGATTGTCACAATGTGAAAATAAAATCATACAAGATACCCTTGAGCAATATAAAAATGAAAAAAATAACATTATGAAAGTTGCAAATTTACTTGGCATTAGTAGGGCCTCTTTATATCGTAAAGTGAAAAAAATAAATGAGACCAATGAAAATCAATAGTAATAATCTAATGTAATTGCTTAAGCATAATATCATCTTAAAAAAGGATTGGGTTTTGCCCAATCCTTTTTAGATATAAAAGTATTTTTATTTGATATTTTCCATAGCTTTTTTAGCAAATTCAGTTGTCACTATCTTTTCATAGGGGGCCCTCTTATCTAATTCTCCTGCCATTTCCATTATATCCATCATATGATTTAATCCATCTTCTGTTAATACAGGGTCAGGAGTCCAAGTGTCCTGTTCTTTGTATCTATTGATTAATGATACAAGTATTTCCATGTCTTCTTCTGGGAATTGGGGTTGGATAGCCTTTGCTATTTCTTCAGCACTATGATTTTGAACCCATAACATGGCTTTATCTATGTAATACAATTCGTAAAATCTATTGCTTTAATATATATATGAAGTTTATTTCCATCCCATACAATCTTGTCAATAAGTCTATGTATTATTTGTTGTTTTTCATGAAAGGTATATGCATCAGTATTTTTAATATTATCTAATAATGCCAGTTGAATTTCTAAATCTAACTCTTTGATTATATCCATATCATTATATGATTTTATTTCATTGAGCTTGGATATTAGTGCTTGTATTTCAGTATCTATGTCATTTATTTTGTCCAAAATATATGTAGATGCAGCAGTATTTTTATTGTCAGAAATATACTCAACTAAATTTTCTATTTTTTCTTTTCTTTTATCAATTTCATTTATTATATTTTTCTTTTTATCTTTTTTAGTTTCTTTGTTGTTGACAAATGACTTTATCTCTTTTTTAAATTTAGACATTAGATAATTATTATTAAAGGCAATATTTTTAAGGCTTTCTACTACAATATTATCTGCTTTAATAGCATTGAGGTTTTTCATGGAGCAAAGCCTTCCATTGGTGCGTTCTTTTCTCCTACATATATAATAAGCATATTTTAAATTGCCTTCTTTATCTCTAGAGACACGGGTAGATTTCATAGTTTCTCCACAGCTGCATTTTAATAGGGGGGTAATTAAGCTAGTAGTACTGGTGCCAGATTTAATAGATTTGTGTTTATTATTGTCAATAATATTTTGAACCTTAATCCAGTCTTTGGCAGGTATTATCCCTATATGTTTTCCTACACCTATAAACCAATTTTCTTTTTTGTTGATAATCCACTTTTTCTCATCTCTTTTGGAATAACCAATCAATCCATTCTTGCTATTAAACTTCTTATAGTCACATATAGATGACCCAATATTATTAAAATATTCAAAGGATATTGGTTCAGCTGTACAATAAACGGGATTTCTCAGTATGTAGCTAATAGTAGATTGATTAAAAAAAGTTCCATTTCTTTTGACGTCATTTTGTATGAGATAACTTTCCACCTTTGTAAAGCTTTCTAATTTAAGATATTTTTTATATATGAGCTTAATTATTTCAATTTCTTTTGGTTCTGGGATTAGTTTATAGGATTTCTTCTTTTTGCCTTCATGGTCAATGGATATTATTTGTTTAGATCTAAATCCGTAAGGAGTTTTACCCCCTAGCCATCTTCCACTTAAAGCTAGTCTCTGCATATTATCTCTTATTCTCTCGGCTATAGTTTCCCTTTCTAACTGAGCAAAAACAGAGGATATATACATCATGGCTCTACCCATAGGGGTAGAGGTGTCAAACTGTTCTTTTATACTCACAAATGATATATCATATTTACTTAAAGTTTCAACTATTTGTGAGAAGTCTAATACATTTCTGCTTATACGGTCTAATCTATAACATATCAGTATATCAAATTTTTTCTTTTTAGCATCGTTCATCATGATTTTAAATTTAGGTCTTTCAACATTGCCACCAGAAAATCCTTCGTCTTCATAGATAATTATATTGTGATTTACAGAATCAAAATGTTTATAGGCATATTCCTTGCACATTTGGATCTGATTCTCTATAGACTCACCTTTGCAAGTAAATTTGGATTTGCGAGAGTATATAGCAACAGTGGACACGATAATTCCTCCTTAATTACTTTATAACTATGTGATTTTATTATATTATCAATTGTTGTCATTTATGAAGGGATTATATATATTGGAACAATAGTTACTCTATTTAATTAGGATTTTGGAAATAATTATGTATGCTTATTTGGAGATATATGATATATTAAAAATAATCCAAGTTTAAAGGAGGTGAACACCGTTAAAAATACTACATAATTTATGAAAGTTTTAAATGAGTTATGTATTTGAAACGGTAGGTTTAATATGTATACATTTTTTAATATTGTATTAATAGTTATTGCAATCCTATTTTTTATAATGGGATATGTCTTTTTAACTGATAAAGAAGAGATTATTATGTGGAGTTACAATGACAAGTTAAAAAAGGTAAAAGATAAAGCAAAGTATAAAAAATATCGGGGAAAGTACTCTATAGTGATGGGAACAATATTTCTATTAGTACCAGTATCTGTATATTTCATTGATGTTTTAGAGTTAAATAAAAAATTACTTTATATATGGTATGCTATCTTAGTAATTGTAATAGTGTCAAATATTGTTCAAGAAAAAAAGTATTTTAAATAAGATTTTGTTCTGGACAACAAATTAATAACAGCACTGTGGACATTTTTGTTGCCAACACAATGGCTTTATTAATTGAAAAAACTCCTTACTAGTTTAAGCAAGGAGTTTTTATCTAATCTGCAAATAAGTATTATTGACCTAAATTCATTAGATTTCCAGTGATAGCATTTCCTAATTCATTATCGGCTTTGATTAACCAAGAATCATCTTTTTTAACAAGATTTATGCTTACAGTATTTGTAACCATAGGCACATCATCACTATTTACCTTTTCGAGAAGCTTATCTTCCATCATTGCTTCTATGTCGGTGCTGTTACCATCTTCACTTAAACCTTCAGACATAGCTATTGAAAGGGACTCTTGCATTAGTTCACCTATTATTTTTGCTAAATCTGGAGCAGTTATTTCTGTATTAACAACTGCAGAATCTTCATTTACTTCTGAATCGATTATTTTGTATTCAATTTTACTAAACGCTTTTAAGAAAGCTTGACTGGATTTGCTCTCCTTATCTTCCATAAAGCTTTCTTTCATTTCTTTAATGCTACTATCCGTTTCGCCTTCTAGGTATTTTGTACCTTCTACTAAGTCGCCACTTTTATATAAATCTAGAAAAGCCTCTACAGTGCCTTCTGGAGTATTTGCTCCACTTCCACCGGAACATGCAACCATAGTAAATACTAAAACTAAACCTAATGCCAAACTTAATAATTTTCTCACGATAAAGCCCCCTCTTTTAAAGTTATAAAATAGTATATGCTTATATGCAACTACCAGTTAATTATATTACATTGAGATAAAAAAAGGTGTAAAATATTGTCGAAAAGTAAAAATAAGTATTAGAGATGCATTCTAAAAATAGCACCTATTTTCTTACAAGAACAAAGTTCTAGTTGATAAATAGATGCTATTTTATTAAATGACAGATTTTATTATGCGTCCATTTGTTCTTCTTGTTTTGAATGATAATAATTCATAATCCCTTCAGCTAATGCTTGAGCACATTGCTCTTTGCCTTCTTCTGATGATAAAAATTCTAGGTCATTATTATTGCTCAGATAACCTAATTCAACCAGTACAGATGTAGCATTTGTATTTTTCAAAACATAAAGTTCTCCATCTTTTTCATATCTTAAACCTCTGTTCTTAGTATATCCTATATTTGAAAGGCGATAATTTATTTCTTTTGCAAGGGCTTCATCTTCAGTATTTTCAAACCTACACCACACTTCAGTACCCTTGACATCACTGGATTCAGTAAAATCATTGGCGTGGATAGATAAAAAAAGGTCGGCATTAGCGTCATTAGAAATTTCACTTCTACCCATCAGTGATTCTATCTGGGTTGACCAAGGTATTTTATCCTTTTCACGAGTATATACTACTTTTACATCTTGCTCTTCTAATATTTTACCTAATTTTAGAGAGATGTCTAAAACCAAATCTTTTTCATTTACTTCGTAGCTTTCATTTGCAGTACCAGGGTCATATCCACCATGGCCAGGGTCTATACAAATAGTAAAAATATAGTTAGGTGAACATTTTATAAACATAAAAGTAGACATAATAATGATTAATGTAAGGAAAGTAAATAGACGCCTACGTAAACGCCTCTTTCTTCTTCTTTCTCTTCTAATGGCCGTGAGACTTCTTCTAGAATGTATCATTTGACAAACTCCTTTTAATTAATTTTTAAATGGACATGTCTATATGCATAAATTGATTTATAATATGTGACAATCTATTATAAAAATCCACATTATATTCAATTATACTACATAAAATTATAGATACATAGTAATTTTTTACCATTAAATATTTGTTAAATATATTTATATATATTATTTAGATTTCAATAGGGAGTTTATGATTAATACATTGATTATAGAAATGATAACTAATCCTATACCAAACATAACGGTAAATCCAGCACCGACAGGATCTGGATATGACAATCCATAAGGTACAATAGTAGCTCCTACTATTAAAGCAATAACGATTATAGGTAGTATATTTTTCAAGAAGAAACTATTGACATCCTTTTTGTGAAAAAAATAGACTAATCCACTTGTTATGCCAATAGTACCAATTATATATAAAGCAACAATAGATATACCTTTCATTTGTGTAGTCATCTTTTACCTCCTTTATTGTGTAATTCTAAATTTAGTAATATTTATCATGTATCCTAAGATATTAGTTTTTTATATAATCTGATGCATCTTTATGTTCAGAAGAATTAATATGTTTTGAGTTATATATTTCAACAGCCTTTTTTATAGCATCAGTAGACATATGTGGAAGATATTCTTCAATGTATTTCCAGTTACCTGTTTTTTGTACAATATCTAAAGCTTTCATGTCCACTTCATTTTGATTACCAGTAGTTGAAATTGTATTATCATTAGTATATCCATTCATAGTTAAATGAACTGAATTATCTTCATTATTCCATTTCACATTAAATTGCATATACTCTAACATTTCCCTCATAGGGGCATATAATAGTATCTCAGAATCTTCATTTTTTTTAATGGCAACTAATGGATTTTCTAAAGATATTTCTTCTTCATAAAAGTACACTTTAGAGCTATTGAAGATTGCTGATTCTATTTTTTCCGATGGAGAGGCATAAGATACCTCTGAAGTTCTTGAAATCCCCCAGAATATTGATGACCCTACTGTGCCAATCAACAGTCCTAAAATTAAACTTTTAATATGAAATTTTGTCATTTGCATCAACTCCTATATTTTATAGACAAATTATATTAAATAGTTTAGGTCATGTCAATTTTTATCAATAGATTTATTTTATGACATAAAATATAGATGATAAATACATATAAATAGAATATATAACATTACACAAACGAAGGGTTTTACAACTATTTTACAAAAATCATACAACTTTACCATAGATATAAAGTATAATAGAAATGTAGAAAAAGATAGAATTTACGCTATAAATTTGCTATAGTGTATACATAGGATTATACAAATAGAGGTGCTATATGAAAATAAAAATAATTAGTGGAATTTTTTTTATTATTTTTCTAATGGGAATAGGTCAATCGGTTTTTGCAGATGGAGATTTTGATATAGGTGATACAGCAAAATGTAGTGCAGATGTGTTGAATATTAGAGATAAGCCATCAACTATGGCTAATCGTGTGGGAAAATTAAAAGAAGGAGAACGTGTTACTATAAAATCAGGGCCTATTTCTAAGGATGGATATCTCTGGTATGAAATAAACAGCGGATGGGTAGTAGGAAAATATTTAGAATTAGATGCAAAGCAATCACAATTTAAGTATGCTTTTGTTGATGTCGATTCTAAGTTGATGTTGAGAAGTAAGCCTAGTGTTCAAAGCAAGATTTTAAGTAGGTTAAATAATGGGACAAGGGTTCAAATTTTAGATGAAAGTGTTTTATCAAAATCTCATGATTGGATAAAGGTTAATGCTGAAGGAAGTATTGGATATGTGTCAAAAGAGTATTTAAAATTTGAAGGTCAGTTATCTCAGAGGAAAGAGTCTTTAGAAGAAAAAATACCTAATAATACTCAAAGTATATCTAAAGGTATAGTTGAAGTTAAGGATATTCAGTTTAAACCAAATAAAGATCGTATATCAGAGATTGAGATTATAACATCTAACAAGGCAAATTATGAAAAACATATCTTAGAACAAGCTGATAAGAGATTAAAACGTATTGTATTAGATTTAAAGGGAAGTGAAATTAAAGGTATTATTGACGAAGATTTTGATGGATATCCTGTTGATAAGATTTGGGTAGGCCCATTAAGTGGTAAAAAAGATGTGGTTAGGGTAGTTGTGACATTAAATCAAGATAAAGATTTTCACATTAATGAGCTAGAGGATAAATATGGGTTACAAATAAACTTTGAAAAAGACAAGAACAGTGGTAAAACTATTGTTGTGGATCCTGGACATGGTGGAGATAATAATAAACTTTATAATGGACGCATAGGTGACAGTGGCAGTATATCTCCTTTTACAAATACAAAGGAAAAGGATTTGGCATTAACTGTTTCATTAAAATTGAGGGAAGTACTAAAGAGTAGAGGCTATAATGTTGTAATGACTAGGGAAAAGGATGAATACATAGATCTGTATAAACGATCAGATATTGCCAATGCGGCCAATGCAGATGCATTTGTAAGTATACATTTTAATAGTACTGAGAATATTAGTAGTGCTACAGGGATTGAAACACTTTATTGTCCAAGTAACAAAAAGACTCAAACCAACCCAAAGGATCAATATGCCTTTGCGAAGATTATGCAGGATACATTGGCCAGTGGGGTAAATAGAAAGAATAGAGGACTGTTGAATAAACCGGGGTATGTTGTAGTAAGAGAACCTAATATGCCATCGGTATTAATGGAATTAGGATTTTTGACTAATAAAGAAGAGGAAAGATTAGTTAGGACAAAGGATTATCAAAATAGGGCTGTTAAAGCAATTGCAGATGGATTGGACAAATATTTTTCTCAATGACTTTTAGATTGATTTTATAAGGTAAGATAAAAAGCTGTAGGGAGGTGCCTTCCTACAGCTTTTTTAGTATGCCTATGACGGAAGCAGTTTTGTATTATGTTTTAAAATATAAAAAGTAAGAAAATGGTATAAAAAAGTTTGAAATTATAAAAAATGGGTAAAATATCTAGTAAGAAAATCAAATGAGAGTAAAAAATATAAAGAAATAATCATAACTAATTATAGATAACAGTATTGCTTTTATCGTCTACCTATCACCCCCTTAGGTAGGCGATAAATATATGTATAAATCTAAAATATGAGTTTTTACGAATAACAATTCATAGCTTTATATATAGCATTTGTAAAACCTTGAATTGCTTCTGGATTTTCATCCATGAATTTTTTTGTTGCGGAATAGCATGTATATGGAAGATAGCCTCCTTCCTTTCCTATTGATGCCAATATATGAGCCTTGCCTTCACGTTCAAGGGAAGATGCTACTGGTTCAAATAAAGTAACGTAGTCTCCTTCTCCGCCAGTGAAAGCGCCTGCCATAACGGCAAATTGTATATCTGTTCTGACAGTCAAATCTTTACCTGGTATTAGTCCATTTTTCTTAAGGACATACTCCAATGTCATTTCAGGCATGCCACCTTTTCTACCGCCTATTATAGTTTTTCCCTTCAGTTTATCAAAGGTGAAGTTTGGATCAGGTTCTCTACCTACTAAGAAGGAACCATCTTTTTGTGTTAATTGAGCAAAATTGATAGCATAATTTTCCCTTCCTTGGTTAAATACATATACAGATGCTTCTGGTCCCATAAACCCTATATCTGCTTGACCACTTAGTAGTGCAGTCATAGATTTATCGGCACCTTTACCATTGGTTAATTCTACATTTATACCTTCTTCTTCAAAGAATCCTTGAGTTATAGCTACATATTGAGGGGCATAGAATACAGAGTGGGTTACCTCAACTAATCTTATATTTGTCAATTTGTCATTTTCACATCCTGTAAAGAATATGCCCACAATAAGTAATATAGCTAAGACTATAGAAATAAGTTTTGTTTTATACATTGAAATCCCTCCGTAAAGTAGTTTTATAGTATTATATTCACGTCAAATAAAAGGGTTACTGATGATAAAATATAACTATTTTGTTATAATAATAATATATGTGAAAATTACATAGAATTGGCCTGAAAGGAGACCATATATCATAAATGAACATACCAAATACATTGACTATAATTAGATTCTTCCTTATACCTGTATTTTTATATGTATTTTATTCCAATATAGAGAACAATGTACTTTATGGCACATATATTTTTCTGTTGGCTGGAGTAACTGATATTTTAGATGGATATATAGCCAGAAAATATGATTTGATTACTAAATGGGGAATAATTCTAGATCCTTTGGCAGATAAACTTATGTTACTGGTAGTGTTGATAGGATTTACTAGTAAGGGATATTTACCTATTTTTGTAATATTAATTGTAGGAATAAAGGAGATATTAATGATAGCAGGAGGTATATTTTTATATTACTTTATGGACAAGACAGTAATACCTGCAAATAAGTTTGGGAAGATAGCCACTGTTAGTTTTTATGTAGCCATATTTTCTGTGGCACTTAAGATTAGTGATACAGTTAGTTTTATATCTGTAGGTATTGCTATTACGTTGACATTGATAGCATTTATTAATTATTTTATGGGATTTGAATCTATAAAAAACAATAGGGTTAAATAAGTTGACAAAGATAGCAAATAATATGTATAATGATAAATAATTAAATAATCCTATATGCTGAGAAAGAGAGGAGTAAATAAAATATCTTTAAGAGAGCAGGAGTCCATGGGCTGAGAGACCCTGTAGATAAATTTTATTGAAGGTAGCTCTGGAGCATTTAAGCTGAATATAGTAGTAGGCTTAAACGATTGAGATTCGTTAAATCTATTTGTGAGAGTTAAAGGTGTTAGTTTTACACCTTTAAAAGTAAGGTGGTACCGCGAGAGAACTTCGTCCTTATATTGGGATGGAGTTTATTTTTATTTTTGGGGAGTGATTGTCATTTATCAGTTTTCCTTAATATTATTTGCCATAGGTACTCTATTGTTAATAGGGGGAGATAAGCTATATAAAAAAGGTAAGATAACTACGTTAAAGCACTTGCTTATAGTTAAACTTTCAGGATTGTTTTTGTGCATAATAGCATTGTTGTTGATGATATATTTCAAATGATATGGAGGGATAAAATGGAAAAGAATTTATCAAAAAAATATAATCCAAAGGAATTTGAAACAAGACTATATAAATATTGGGAGGAAAATGGATATTTTAAAGCAGATGTAAATGAGGAAAAGACTCCTTTTACTATAATGATGCCTCCTCCAAATGTTACTGGAAATTTGCATATGGGTCATGCAATCAATCATACGATTCAAGATATACTTATTAGATGGAAGAGGATGCAAGGATTTGAAGCATTATGGCTTCCAGGAACAGATCATGCAAGTATATCTACTGAGGCCAAAGTTGTTGCCAGAATAAAAGAAGAGGGTCAGACTAAAGAGGATCTGGGAAGAGAAAAGTTTTTAGAGAAGGCATGGGAATGGACGGAAGAATATGGTGGTAATATAAGAAATCAACTTAGAAGACTAGGGGTTTCTTGTGACTGGACAAAGGAAAGATTTACATTAGATGAAGGTCTTAGCAATGCTGTTGAAGAGGTCTTTATAAGATTATATAAAAAAGGCCTTATATATAGGGGGGACAGGATTATAAACTGGTGTCCCAGTTGTGGTACTGCAATTTCTGATGCAGAAGTAGAACATCATGAGGAAGAAGGACATCTTTGGCATATAAAATATCCATTTAAAGATAGAGACGGATATGTAATAATAGCCACTACAAGACCAGAGACTATGTTGGGAGATATTGCTGTTGCTGTAAATCCAGAAGATGATAGGTATAAAGGTCTAATTGGAGAGAAGTTAATATTACCGTTGGTCAACAGGGAAATGGAAATAGTAGCAGATGATTATGTAGATATGGAATTTGGAACAGGGGCAGTAAAGATTACTCCAGCCCATGATCCTAATGACTTTGAGATAGGATTGAGGCATGATTTGGATATGATAAAAATCATGAACGATGATGCTACCATAGCTAATGGATATGGACCTTATTCTGGAATGGATAGGTATGAAGCAAGGAAGGCAGTAGTAAAGGATTTGAAAGAACAGGGGTATTTACTTGAAATAGAGGATCATGACCACAATGTTGGACATTGTGAAAGATGTGATACAACTATAGAGCCTATTATATCTAAACAATGGTTCGTAGATATGAAGCCACTGGCTAAACCTGCAATAAAGGCATATAAAGAAGGAAAGCTTAAATTTGTACCTGAGAGATTTGGAAAGATATATTTACATTGGCTTGAAAATATAAGGGACTGGTGTATATCAAGACAGCTTTGGTGGGGCCATAGATTACCAGTATATTATTGTGAAGATTGTGGAGAAATAATGGTATCTAAAACAGAAGTAAAGGAATGTAGCAAATGTGGAAGTGCCAATATATATCAAGATCCTGATACATTAGATACGTGGTTTTCATCTGCATTATGGCCTTTTTCTACCCTTGGATGGCCTGAAGAAACTGAGGAATTAAAGTATTTTTATCCGACAAATGTATTAGTAACAGGATATGATATCATATTCTTTTGGGTTATAAGAATGGTATTCTCTGCTATAGAACAGATGGATGTGATACCCTTTGATGATGTATTTATTACTGGTCTTGTAAGGGATTCACAAGGACGAAAGATGAGTAAATCCTTGGGAAATGGTATAGACCCATTGGAGATAATAGAGCAATATGGTTCTGATGCACTGAGATTTTCCCTTATAACAGGAAATACTCCAGGTAATGATATGAGATTTTACATTGAGAGGGTAGAGGCCAGTAGGAATTTTGCAAATAAATTATGGAATGCATCCAGATTTGTATTGATGAACTTTGAAAATAAAAATACTAGAAGTAAAAATATATCAGAATTATTAGAGGAAGAGGATAAGTGGATATTAGCAAGAGTTAATACTGTAACTAAGGAAGCTACTGAAAATCTTAATAAGTATGAACTAGGTATTGCTGCACAAAAGGTATATGATTTTACATGGAATGAATACTGTGATTGGTATATAGAGATGGTTAAACCTAGACTATATGGTGATGATTTAGAAAGTAAAGAAGTAGCTCAATGGGTTCTATTAGAAGTACTAAAAGATATATTAAGATTATTACATCCATTTATGCCTTTTATAACAGAAGAAATATGGCAGCATCTACCAGAGAACGATACAAGTCTTATTCTATCTGATTGGCCTATATATAAAGAAGAGCATAATTTTACTAATGCAGTTAAAAATATAGAATTTATAATGGAAGCAGTCAAGAGTATAAGAAATATTAGGGCGGAGGTAAATGCTGTACCATCTAAAAAGGCGAAGGTTATATTTGTTACAAATGAAGACGAGACAATGAAAGTATTAGAGAATGGTAAGCCATATTTTGTTAATCTAGCTTCTGCATCGGATATTGAGATAAGAAATGAAAAGAAAGATATAGGAGAAGACGCTATGTCAGCAGTAGTCTCAGGGTGTGAGATATTTATGCCTATGGATGATTTGGTTGATATAGAAAAGGAACTAGAAAGACTAAATAAAGAAAAGGCTAAACTAGAGGGAGAATTAAAAAGGGTAAATGGCAAATTATCCAATGAAGGATTTGTAAGCAAAGCCCCAGAAGCAGTAGTACAATCTGAAAGGAATAAAAAAATAAAATATCAAGAAATGCTAGAAAAGGTAATGGAGAGGTTAAATAGTCTAAAATAAAAAATATAAAAAAAGTCCGTAGTTCGTAGCCTGTAGTCCGTAGTACAATGAAGAAATCCCATGGATTTCATCCATTAACTACGAACTATTAACTACTAGCTACGAACTTTTTTATATTCAAAGATAAGGGGTGAATACATGGATTATATTGAGGCATTAAATTTTATTCATGGAACAAGGAAATTTGGAAGTAAATTGGGGCTGGAAAATATAAAGATGTTGTTAGATAAATTGGGTAACCCTCAAAAGGATTTAAAGTTTATACATGTTGCAGGGACTAATGGCAAAGGATCTACCGCAGCATTTATTAGTAATATGCTTATACAGGAAGGGTATAAAGTAGGTAAATTTACATCTCCTTATCTTGAAAGATTTAATGAAAGAATTGCCATAGGAGAAAAAGATATAGATAGCAATAGTTTGGCATATATTACAGATAGAGTGAAAGAAAAGGTAGAAGAGATGTTAGATGAAGGCTATAATCATCCCACGGAATTTGAGATAGTTACAGCAATAGGGTTTGAGTATTTTATTCAGGAGAAGGTTGATTTTGTTGTATTAGAAGTTGGACTG
Organism: Clostridiisalibacter paucivorans DSM 22131; assembly: GCF_000620125.1. Classification (NCBI taxonomy): domain Bacteria; kingdom Bacillati; phylum Bacillota; class Tissierellia; order Tissierellales; family Thermohalobacteraceae; genus Clostridiisalibacter; species Clostridiisalibacter paucivorans. Next base: position 19,155 of record NZ_KK211077.1, read on the forward strand.
GGTGGGAGGTATGATTCTACTAATATTATAAAAAATCCATTGGCAGTAGTTATAACTCCAATTTCAATGGATCATATGGATATATTAGGCAATACATTAGAAAAGATAGCATATGAAAAGGCGGGAATTATAAAGCAAAATTCCCTAGTAATTTCATCCATGCAGGAAAAGCCAGCTAAGGAGACTATACAAGCCGTAGCCAATGAAGAAAACGGAGAGCTTATATTTCTATCTAAGGAAGATATAAAAATAAAGTCAGCCAATGAGCAAGGAAGTATATTTGACATAAAGTTTGGTGACTATGAATTCAGTGACTTAAAGATAAAATTATTGGGCAAACATCAGGTATATAATAGTGCGTTGGCAGTATTAGTATTAAATGAGTTGAAAAACAGAGGGATATTAGACATAAGTGAAGATAGTATGAAAAGAGGGCTAGAAAGTGCTATCTGGAAAGGTAGATTAGAGAAGTTGGGAGATAGGCCTAAATTTATAATAGATGGTGCCCATAATGAAAAAGGGGCTAAGGCGTTAATAGATACTATTAAAAATATATTTGAATATAAAAAGTTAATATTAGGTATTGGTATGTTAAGAGATAAAGATGTGGATTCAGTTGTATCGGGATTAGCTTCAATGGCAGATCAGATAGTTATTACTGAGCCGTTATCCCCTAGAAAATTAAAGTCTGAGGCATTGGCAGATATAATTAGGAATTATAATAGCAATATAATAATAGAAAAAGTGCCTAAAGATGCAGTCAATAAATCTTTAGAGATTGCCAATGAAGGTGATTTAATAATTTTTTCGGGGTCTCTTTATTTGATAGGAGAAATAAGACAATACTATATGGAATAAAGCCAATAATCACCCTTGAGTGTAATAATGCATAAACTGTTATATGTAGAACGTTTAAATGGATTACTTATATTAAGTAAAGAACAAAAATTCGGGGTGATTTAGTTGACAAAAAAAGACAGGATGTTATTGGTTGCAAATGCTGGCAGTGATTCACTTACACTAATAGATCCTATTTCTTTAAGTAGTGAAGAGATATCTTTAATTTTGGACAACGAAATTGAAGGATCTGTTGGTACCCATGAAATATTTCAATCGAGAAATAAGGCGAAGGTATATACAGTAAATGCTCATAATAATAGTGTTTATAGGGTCGATATAGAGGATAAAAAAATAGAAAATGTAGCATATGTAGGTAAAAGCCCAGCCCATATGGATGTGTATCAAAAATATATTTATGTAACCAATGAAGATTCAAATTCCATATCTGTTGTAGATGAAGAAAAATTTCGTTTAGTAGAAAACATACCCGCAGGGGAAAAACCCCATGGCATAAGAATAGATAAAATTAGAAAAAAGATGTATATTGCTAATAGTAATGAATGCAGTATTAGCATATTTGATCTAAATACTTTAAAAGAAAAGAAGATATATTTAAGTGAGAGTCCATACCATATATATTTGAGCTATAACAAGGTCTATGTACTTTCTTTTATGCAAGATAATCTTAAAAAGAGTTGTCTGACTTTTTTTGATAAAGGAACAATGACTGTTATAAAGAAAATATACTTAAATAGTATAGTAGTAGATATGGTACCATTGGACGATGATATAATATTTACCACTGATTTAGGAGACGGATACCTATATAAAATCAATCTTAGTAATAATGATACTGTAGATAAATATTATATAGGTGGAATGCCAAATAATATGATTTGGGATGAAGAAAATATATTATTTATAACAGATATTAAAAAAAATCAATTAATATTTTTTAATTATAAAACAAATGAGATAGAAGAAATAATAAAAACAGGGAAAGAACCTTCAGATATTATATTTTATAGAGTTACTATTCCTTAATGAGCATATCAAATATTTCTTTATAAATATACTGGGGATTTTCTTTCCAGTTTTTACATATAAGCTTTGCTTGTTTATTTGATACCACATTTAAAGATAGGCTAAATAATGTGATATTATTTTCTATGACTTTAAGATTAACTATATATTCAGAATCGTTTTTTTTATAATAATTACCCTTTATTTGGGTTTCTTTTATTTTTTCTATCTTTCTTTCTTTGTGTTTTTTGTCTATATTCGATTTGATACTAGCAGGTACTCTATCCAAGAAATAGTACAAGGTTTTTTTTCCTAAATCAGATAATTTGTAGTTTTCATTATCATCAACAGTAACTACATGTATAAAATTAGCATTAATTAATTCACTTAAATATTGTTGAACTAAAAAGTAATTAATATTACTATTTTCCAATATAAACTGAGTAAGTTCGGTATTGGTTATGGGAGGGTCTAATTTATCCAATATGTATAATAATATTAATTTATTTTGTGCTAATTCCTTTGGATTTTCAGTAAACATAAAAACTCACCTTCTTGAAAATTCTATTTTTATTATATATATAATTTTACTGTAAAAAGTATACATATAAAATTATAACATAAAAAAGAGAGAGTGGACATCCACTCTCTCTTTTTTATAAAGTTATTTACCAGCCATTTGTCTTTGAGCTGATTCAACTAACCTTTTAGTTATATATCCGCCAACATAACCATTTTGTCTTGAAGTAAGGGTACCTTTATCTATATTGTCATAATTAGAAAGGCCCAGTTCATTGGCAATTTCTGTTTTCATTTGGTTCAATGCTTGGCGAGCTTCTGGAACAACTATTTTATTAGTTCTTGCCATAATTAACCCTCCTATATTTTTTATACAACTTATTTAGTTGTAATATTAATTTAACCACATAAATATTAGTTTATGCTGGTAATAAAAAGGGCATAAAATATATAGTGGAATCATTACATATACTTTATAAATTAGGTATAATTTTATATTTTTTATAGATTTAAAATTATATATAATGTATTATAGGTATAGAATAGAAAGGGGAGTAATTTATGAAGAAAATATTTACAGCAATATTGTCTCTATTTATTGTATTAGGATTATTTGTAGGATGTGGTAACCAGAATACTGACACGACAGATGATTTAAAAGAGAAAGATCAGAATGAAGTGGAAGTAGTAAAAGAATTAGAGGAGGAAGAGATAGAAGAAGTTGAAGAAGAATCTAATCTCGAAGAAGATATAGATTTATCATTGAAGCCCAATGAAGCAGGAGAAATAATGGTTCTTATGTATCATGGAATAGGAGAAGAGGAATCAGAATGGGTAAGAAGTGTAGAAAATTTCAAAAAAGATTTACAGGTATTATATGATAAGGGATATAGACCTATAAGTTTACAGGATTTTGTAAACAACAATATAGATGTAGAGGCAGGGTTTACTCCTGTTGTAATTACATTTGATGATGGAAACAAAAATAACTTTAATATAATAGAAAAAGATGGTGAAAAAATTGTAGATCCAAACAGTGCAGTGAGAATAATGGAGGAATTTCATGAAAAACATCCTGATTTTCCATTAAAGGCAACATTCTTTATTTTTGGAACTAATCCATTCAGGCAAAAAGAATTGGTAGAATATAAGCTTAAATATTTAGTAGACAAGGGATTTGATATAGGAAATCATACAATGGCACATAATGATATGTCTTCTAAGGCCAATCAAGACCCTGATAAAATACAAGAATATATAGCTAAAGAAGTGGAATTTATAAATACCATACTGCCAGAATATGATGTAAATACCTATGCATTATGCAATGGAGGAAGGCCAAAGGATGAGCTGGAGAAGTATTTGGAACAAGGTGAATATAATGATGTAGAATACAAAAATATTGCTATATTAAATGTAGGGGCAAGGCCATCGGTATCTCCTATAGATAGAGATTTTAATCCATTGTCTATAAAAAGAGTAAGAGCCAGTGAGACAAATGTGGGTAATCTAGGGATGTATAGCTATATAGAAGGATTTGATAAAAATCCTGAAAAGAAATTTATTAGTGATGGAGATCCAGAAGTAGTTACTGTACCAAAGAAGTTTGAAGAAAAGGTAGACAAAGATAAAGTGGAAGATAAATATTTATATATATATGAATAAGTTATAGGAGTTATGAAATGATTCATTTCATAACTCCTATTTTTAATTATAAGAGTAATAAAAGACGATTATAAAGAATAAATTATATTAATATGGAGTAATAGTTGGGAGGTATAAAAATTGAGGATATTAATGTTTAAAAGATCTCTTATGAGGAAATTTTTAGTGGTTTTAGTTATAGTATCTATTTCTATAGTATGGCAAAAGACATCATTCATAAATAATATAGTTACTGTATTCAATCAAAGTAGAGAATTGCCGGTATATTGTGTAGATACTGATGAAAAAAAGATTGCAATAAGTTTTGATGCAGCTTGGGGAGATCAGTATACTGAAAAGATATTGGACATATTAGATGAGTACAATGTAAAAACAACCTTTTTTTTAGTAGAGTTTTGGGCAGACAAGTATCCAGAAATGGTCAAGAAGATCCATGTAAGGGGACATGAGATAGGGAATCACTCATCAAATCACCCCCATATGTCTAAATTATCAGAGGAACAAATAATAAAAGAGATAAAAGGTACTGAAAAAAAAGTAGAGAGTATAATAGGAGAAAAAACAGTTTTGTTTAGACCGCCTTTTGGAGATTATAATGATAGATTGATAAAGACATGTAGAGATATGGGATACCATGTAATACAATGGGATGTAGATTCATTAGATTGGAAAGAGATGGGCGTAAAACCTGTAGTAGATAGGGTTACAAGGAATGTAAAAAAGGGCTCTATAGTATTATTTCACAACAATGCAAAATATGTCCCTGAATATTTACCCATAGTATTAGAAAAATTAACCAATGAAGGATATAGTATAGTGCCAGTATCTCAGCTCATATATAAACAAGATTATTATATAGATAGCAGTGGACAACAAAAAAAGGCACAGTAAAACAAAGAGGTTTAATCCTCTTTTTTTTACATAAAAAATCGATATAAAACAAAACATAGTCATATGAAAGAGATTTAATATAAAACAAAAGGAGAGCCATTATGAAAGTACAGAACATAAAAATACAAGGAGTTACTGGGGACTCAAGAAAGGTTAAAGATGGCTATGCATTTGTTGCTATAAAAGGTCATAAACTAGATGGGAATGATTTTATACACGAGGCCATAGACAATGGTGCAGTAGTAGTATATACAGAAAAAGATATTAGTAGTCAATTAGCTAATAAATACAATGCGTGTAAGTTTATAAAGACCGAGAATGCTAGAAAAAAGTTGGCTGAATTATTAAATGAGTACTATGGTTTTCCATCAAAAGACATATTTTTAATAGGTGTAACAGGAACTAATGGAAAAACTACTACTACAAATATGATATACCATATCCTGGAATATAATGGATTTAAACCGGGACTAATAGGAACTACAGGAATAAAATATTTGAATATAAGGAAAATCACTTCTCTTACCACGCCAGGAGTAGAAGAGATATATGAATTATTAAATGAATTTAATTTATTTGGTATAAAACATGTGATTATAGAGGTATCATCTCATGGGCTTAAAGATTATAGAACCTATGGATTAGAATTTGATGTGGCTATTCATACAAATATAGATGAAGACCATATGGATTTTCATCAGGACTTTGAAGAGTATATAGAGTGTAAAAGACGACTTTTTCAGTGGTTACCATGTGACAAGATGGCAATTTTGAATTGTGATGATCATAATTTTATAAGATTAATTGAAGGAATGAATAACTTAAATATTTTTACATATGGACTAAATAAAAAGGCTACAGTTACTGCTTCAAGTCTAGTAATTGATGGAGGCATAGAATATAATATCTGTATTCAAAGGGGAATTAATACAGTAAACGGATTAGAATTGGAACCTCAAGAATATCCTATAAAAATGAAATTGTTAGGGAAACACAATGTCTATAATTCTTTGGCAGCTATATCGACAGCATTATATCTAGGAATCTCTATTGAAAAAATAGGTAGTTCATTATTGAGTTTTAAAGGAATAAAGAGAAGGCTAGAATTTTTTTGCAAAAAAAGATTTTTAGCTATAGATGATTTTTGCCATAATCCACTGGGGTACGAAAGTTTATTTGAGACAATACAAAATATAAATTGCAAAGAAATAATAATGATAAATGCCATTAGAGGAAATAGGGGCATTGATATAAACAAAAAAAATGCTGAAACTATAGCATGGTGGGCATCTATATTAAAAAATATAAAAATAATATTGACCCTCAGTAAAGATAATGTTAGCGATAAAGATATAGTGAATAAATTAGAATTGGAATCTTATACTGCGACATTTAATAGAGAAAATATAAGCTATGAAATATATGAAAACTTAGAAGATGCTATAAAGTCGGTTTTAGAATATATTTCTGAAGATGATTTACTACTGTTGACGGGATCGCAAGGGATGGATAAAGGACAAGAAATATTTTTTAAGTATAATCACAATTCTTTTTAATTAAAAAGAATTGTGATTATTAGATTAATGAGTCTGTATTTTTTAGAATTTATAGAAAATTTAAAATTTATTGAAGGGTTTTTATTTTTTTTGTTTAATTTCTAATATAGAAAATATTTTATTCATAAATTTTGAAATTGATGCTTAAATGATCCTTAATAAAAACCTTTGATAGATTGGGAGGTGAAAAAATATTATATCCTTAAGATAAAAAATCACAATTGTATTCATAATAAGGACTATTATTGAATAGATATAATTGTAGATTAAATAAAGCACATAAGAATAGAAAGGAAGTGGGTCTTTATGGTAGAAGAGGACTTGATGAGCACTAACTCTGTAAAACTAGTGGGAAAGATTGTTAGTGACTTGAAATTCAGTCATGAAATGTATGGTGAGGGATTCTATAACTTTACGCTAAAAGTGCCAAGATTAAGCCAGTATTCCGATGTTTTACCTGTTACTGTATCGGAAAGACTATTGGTAGATTTAAATTTAGATAGGGAATCTTATATTGTTATAGAAGGTCAATTGAGGTCTTATAATCGATATATTAAAGGGAATAATAAATTAATATTGACTATATTTGCAAGGGATATAGATATTCCTGATGCAGATGAACTAGATGATATAATAAAAAAACCCAATGAAATCTATTTAGATGGATTTATATGTAAAGAACCTGTATATAGGACTACACCATTTGGCAGAGAAATTACTGATCTCCTTATAGCAGTTAATAGACCCTATAATAAGTCAGATTATATTCCAGCTATAGCATGGGGAAGAAATGCAAAGTTTTGCGACAAATTAATAATTGGAGATCACATAAAACTTTGGGGTAGAATACAAAGTAGAGGATATCAAAAAAAACTATCTGATGGTTCTGTAATAAATAAAACAGCATATGAGGTATCTATATCTAAATTAGAATATATTAAAGATGACAATAATAGGGTAGAAGAAGAATAAGTATAAAAAAACAGGGTTATAAAATATATAGCCTTGTTTTTTTTATATATATAGTTATATCATATATGTAAGAATAAATATAAGAGGAGTGATATTATGTATTATGATGTATTTCTTATAGTTATTATACTAATAATACTTATAAGTGTTCAGTATACATTGAATAAAATATTAGTAGAGTTGAAGAAAATTAGAGGATTATTGTCTAATATAAAATATAAAGAATAGATTATAAGCTAAAGGGAAAATTTAATAAAAATACGGCAAGACTATTGCCGCTTTTTCAATATATAAAAGTAATTAACAACTCTTTTTTTGGATATCATCTAAGAATTTTTTCTTGAGTTTTGTGTGTTTAATGTAATCTTCTTCAGTTATAATTCCTTGGGATTTTAGTTTATCGAGACACTTAATAATTTCTATACATAAAACTTTTAGATCATCTGAATAAAAACTTGAGTTCTTCATATTTCAATCCTCCAATAACTAAATTCTGTTAAACACATTTAAATATAATATATAGATATTATATTATACAAATTTTATAATATGACAAAAATATGAAACAAATATATCTTAAAAATGATAATATATTCTATATTAGACAGAAAAGTAAAAAACTCCTTCAATAAATTTGAAAAAATTCAAAAAATATTAGAAATATTATGTTTTCTTTATAAAAAATCATTTTTATAAAGAAATATGTAATGATATTGACATTAATATAATTATAAAATAAAATATTTGACAAACAATATTGTTATATAATTTGTGAGGGGCTGAAATAGATGAATAAAAAGAAAAGTGTAGTTATATCTAAAGAAGAGATTAGGGAAAAGACGGTGGAAATAGGCAAAAAAATAACTAAAGAGTATAAAGATAAAGAATTATTAGTAGTTTCCCTTTTAAAGGGCAGTTTCATATTTACTGCAGATTTAGTTAGGGAGATAGATTTACCAATTAAGATTGAGTTTATGACCACATCCAGTTATGGTAGTGGAGAAACTACTTCTGGCAGTGTACAAATAGTAAGTGATATAAAGGCTGATATAAAGGGAATGGATGTGTTAGTAGTAGATGATATAATGGATTCAGGGCTCACTATGAATGTAATAATAGAACATCTTAAGAGTTTAAATCCCAATTCAGTAAAATCTTGTGTGTTATTAGACAAGCCTGACAGGAGAAAAGTAGACATAACACCAGATTATTGTGGTTTTAGTATTTCCGATGTATTTATAGTGGGATATGGTCTTAATTATGGAGATTATTATAGAAACGTACCTTACATATTTACCTTTGATGATTAATGGCATAATTTAAAGAGAAGACATATGTCTTCTCTTTAATTATTGTAAAATTTACAACTAATAGCTATCGATTGCTTTACCATTTATTTGCAAAAGAATATCTTCGAATATATTCAAGAATTTATCAATATCTGTGTTGGAAATATTTAATGGAGGTAAAAGTCTTATAACAGTATTATTTGTGACATTTAATAGTAACTGTTTTTTAAAAGCCAAATCCTTTATTTGATGACTGAAGTCACTTACATCTATACCTATCATAAGACCTCTACCCCTAATATCTTTAATAATATTAGGGAATTTATTTTGTATTTTTTTAATTTCATTGATTATATAATCTGATTTTTCTTTTATTTCAGCTTTAAAGTCTTCTTCTAGTACTTTATTAACTAGATATTCTCCTGCAGCACAACATACTGGATTGCCTCCAAAGGTTGAACCATGATCTCCTGTAGTAAGGACATTTTCTATGCTTTGGTCTATTAATAAAGCACCTAAAGGTAATCCACCACCTATGGATTTTGCCAATGTTGTCATATGAGGTTTCAATCCAAATTTATCTGAAGCCAAAAAGTCACCTGTCCTACCGATACCAGTTTGAATTTCATCTACAACTATTAGAAAGTTATATCTTTTAGAAAGCTCTTGTAACTTTGAGATAAAATTACTGGAAACCTCCCTTATGCCACCTTCTCCTTGTATTATTTCTAAAAATACAGCACATACAGTATTGTCAACTTTATTTTCAAAGTCCTCTATATCATTAAATTTAAAATAATCTACATTGGGAAGTAGAGGAGAAAAGGCATCTTGATATTTATGTTGTCCTGTTATGGACAAACCTCCCATGGTTCTACCATGAAAGGAATTAATAGCCGATAATATTTTAGTCTTATTGTTATTATAAGATTTCCCAAATTTACGGGCACATTTTATAGCAGCCTCTATAGATTCAGCACCAGAATTAGTAAAAAACACCTTAGAAGCAAAAGTGTTTTCTACTAACATCTTGGCAAGGTTTATAACTGGTGGACTGACAAAATAGTTAGATAGATGGGTATATTTTTTTGACTGCTCAATAATCTTATCAACTATACCTTGTTGGCTATGACCTAAATTAGTAACAGATATACCGCTGAACATATCCAAGTATTTATTTCCATTTGTATCGTATATATAAGAACCCTTGCAGTAGTCTATTTCCAAAGGGATTCTATTATATACATTGAGTATATAGCGTTGGTCTTTTTCTAATAAAGACATTTATATCAGCCCCTTAGTTCGTCTAGAATCTTTACTTTATCAGTAGTTTTGGCATCTTTTTCCTTTAAGATTCTGGCAGGAGTGCCTCCTACTACTGAATTAGGAGGTACATCTTTAGTGACAATGGAACCAGCAGCTACTACAGCATCTTTTCCAACCTTTACGCCTTCTAAGATGACAGCATTGGCTCCTATAACTACATTGTCTTCTATTATAACTGGTGTTTTACTTGGTGGCTCTAAAACCCCTGCTATAACTGCACCAGCACCTACATGAACATTTTTTCCTATAATACCTCTAGCTCCAACAACTACATTCATATCAATCATTGTATTTTCACCGATTTCAGCACCTATATTTATTACTGCTCCCATCATTATAACAGCATTTTTCCCTATATTCGCCTTATCTCTGATTATAGCTCCAGGCTCTATTCTTGCAGGTATTTCTTTATAGTCTAACAATGGTATTGCAGAATTTCTTCTATCCCATTCTAAATGATAATTTTCAATATTGTCTTTGTACTGTTCTAATATTTTTTTTATATCTTGGAATTCTCCAATAATAATTTTAAAAGAATTATCTCCAAAGGATTTAAGATTACTATCTAGTTGAAGTGATTGAAGTTTTCCTTGTACCAATAGCTTTACTGGGGTAGATTTTTTAGCATCTTTGATAAACTTAGCGATTTCATATGCTGATTCAAGGCTGGCATCATTGTGTTTTTTTGTAGATTTAGTCATTAGTTTCATTCCTTTCTTAATTTAATAAATCATCCATGGTATAATATCCATATTCTTTATTTTGTATATATCTTGCTGCTTTTATAGCACCCATAGCAAAAACTTTTTTTGAGGAAGCTGTATGTTTTAGTTCGATAACTTCATCATTTCCAGCAAATAATATTGTATGCTCTCCAGCTATGGTACCACCTCTTATTGCATGTATTCCAATCTCATTTGATTGTCTTTTATCAGTTTTGGTATGTCTCCCAAAGATAAATGTCTTAGAATTATCTAATTCTTGGTTTATTTCATTGGCAATCATATATGCAGTTCCACTGGGGGCATCTATTTTTTTATTATGATGTTTTTCAATAATTTCAATATCAAAATCATCTTTTAATATTAATCCTGCTTTTTTTGCCAGATTTATTAAAACGTTTATACCTAAAGACATATTGGATGAATAGAAAATAGGTATTTTTTCAGATGCCTTTTTTATATCTTTTAGATTTTTGTCCGATAGTCCTGTAGTAGCTATTACTAAAGGTATGTTATTTTCGGTACCATATGCTAATAGATCATCTATATATACAGGATGGGAAAAATCTATTATTATATCAACAGTTTCTTTGCATTGAGAAATTTTTTCATAGACTGGATATGGATTATCATATAAATTAGGATATCGATCAATTCCTGCTAAAACCTCTATATCATCAAGATTTGATATTTCCTTTGACAAAACTTGCCCCATGGCCCCATTACATCCGTTTATTAGTACATTTAACATACTCTCACCCCTTTATCTTAAGTCCATAATCAGTGATTTCTTTAATCAATAATTGCTTGTTAGATTCTTCCATTTCAGTTAGAGGTAATCTTAATTTACCCACATTCATACCCAATAAATTCATAGCAGTTTTTATTGGAATAGGATTGGTTTCTATAAACAAAGCATCTATTAATCCTTTCATTTTAAGTTGTATTTTTCTACTTTCTTCAATATTACCATCTAAATATTCCTGTACCATCATATGGGTGTCCCTTGGTAATATATTTGCTACTACAGATATAACTCCTTTACCTCCTAAAGATAGTAGAGGTACTACCATATCATCATTTCCCGAATACATATAAAAATCTTCAGGACATAATCTAGCTATCTCTGCAACTTGACTTATATTTCCACTGGCTTCTTTTACTGCACAAATATTTTTGTGTTTTGAAAGCTCTAATAGAGTTTTTGGAAGTACATTTACTCCTGTCCTACCAGGGACATTATATACTATTATAGGTATAGATACTTTATCGGCTATAGCATTATAATGTTCCACAAGGCCTTTTTGAGTAGTTTTATTATAATAGGGAGTAACAACGAGAAGTCCATCTACTCCAACACTTTCTGCATATTTACTCATTTCTATGGCATGAGCAGTATTATTACTGCCAGTACCAGCTATTACAGGTATTTGACCTTTAACTGTATTTACTGCAAATTTAATAGCAGCCTTATGTTCCTCAACTGTCATAGTAGAGGCTTCTCCTGTTGTACCACATATGATTATAGCATTAGTTTTTTCTTTGATGTGCCATTGGATTAATTCCTCAAGTCTATCAAAGTCTATAGCTTTCTCAGTATAGGGTGTAACTATAGCTACACCTGATCCTTGAAATAAAGACATAAAAAAACCCTCCCATGTATTTTATTAATAAGGAAATCATATAATTTCCTTAATGTAATATATGTTATGCAAATAATTTAATATTAGTTAAAATATTTTTCTAATAATAATTGGGCTATTTGAACAGTATTTGTGGCGGCACCTTTTCTAATATTATCAGCTACAGACCATAGATTTAATCCATTATCTAAGCTGAAGTCCCTTCTGATTCTCCCAACAAATACTTCATTTTTTCCTTCACAATTAAGTGCTAAAGGATATACATCATTTTTAACATCGTCTTGAACGATAACCCCAGGACTGTTTTCAAGTAAGCTCATAACATCTTTTAAGTCAAATTCTTTTTCTAATTCTATATTAATTGAGACGCTGTGTCCATATCTTACAGGGACTCTCACAGTAGTAGCAGTAATTTTTAGATTATTATCGTTTAGTATTTTTGTAGTTTCATCGATCATCTTCATTTCTTCCTTTGTATACCCATTGTCCATGAATACATCTATATGGGGCAGACAATTATAAGCTATCGGATGAGGATATTTCTTTAATTCATCTACTCCATTTACACCATTTTCTAAATCCTTTATACCTCCAACGCCAGAGCCTGAAACGGCTTGATAAGTTGAGTATATAATTCTCTTTATACCATATTTTTCGTGGAGAGGTTTTAATGGAACCACACATTGTATAGTCGAGCAATTTGGGTTTGCAATGATACCATTATGTTTTTCTATATCTTCTGGATTGACTTCTGGTACTACTAATGGAACATCTTTATCCATTCTCCAAGCACTACTATTGTCTACAACAATAACAGATTTACTTTTAGCTATTGGTGCATATTTTTTACTAATATTTCCACCAGCTGAAAATAACGCTATGTCTATATCTTTGTCAAAGGAATTTTCGGTTAATTCCTCTACAATATATTCTTTTCCTCTAAAGCTAATCTTTTTACCTTTAGATTTTGCTGATGCCAAAAGATAAAGGTTGTTGATTGGAAAATCTTTCTCTTCTAATACTTCTAAAAAGGTTCTTCCAACCATACCAGTAGCACCAACTATGGCTAAATTTACACTCTTCATCATCAACACTCCTTTTACATTTATATAGTCTCTAGTAGATTATAACATAATTATTTGGTCAAATATCAAAGATTAAATGCATTAGCAATAGATACTATTGCTTTATCTTTATCTATTGTATTAATAGTATATGAAATTCTAATCTCAGATGTAGTTACTTGTTTAAAAGCTATATCATTATCTGCAAATATTTTAAACATTTTAGCAGCTACTCCTGATTGATTTCTCATACCTAAACCAATTACAGATATTTTTGTTATATCTTCATCTAACTGTATTGTTATATCAGGAAGAGATTCTTTTAATTGGCTAAGGATTTTTCTAATGACGCAGATATCTGATTTTGGTGCTGTAAAAGATATATTTACATGATTATTAGCTGGAGCAGTTTGACTTATCATATCAATATTTATATCTTTGTCAGATAGAAATTGAAAAATATTAGATACATTTTTAGTATTATAGGGAACTTGGTTGATAGTTACCATTAGGTCTTCATCGCTGGTAGTAAGACCTGTAATTATTTTTTCTTCCATATTGGCATCAAACTCCTTTATATATGTTCCCTTATATTGCCCAGTATTTAGTGCAACATATATGGGAACATTGTATTTTTGACCAATTTCTACAGCTCTAGGTTCCATTACAGTAGCACCTAAACTAGCCATTTCAAGCATTTCTTCATAGCTTATGTATTCTAGTTTAGTTGCAGTAGGGTATATTTTGGGATCTATGGAATATATACCATCTACATCTGTATATATTTCACAATTACAATTGAGTTTTGAGGCCAATGCAACAGCGGTAGTATCAGAGCCTCCTCTTCCCAAAGTTGTAATGTCACCTCTTTCATTTACACCTTGAAATCCTGTAACTACAACTACCTTTCCATCTTCAAGATAAGATTTAACTTTTTCTATTTTTATATCTTTAATTTTATTTTTAGTGTGTATACCTTTGGTGTGTATACCTGCTTGAAATCCTGTTAGAGATATTGAATCTTGACCTAATTTTTTTAAAGCGATGGACAAAAGAGCAGAAGATATCTGTTCTCCTGTTGACATTAACATGTCTAATTCTCTTCCACAAGGATTATCACAAATACTATTGGCCATAGATATTAAATTATTAGTGGTTTTACCCATGGCAGACACTACGATAACCATGCTATAACCATCGAGTTTTCTTTGATGAATTTTATTAGCTATAGCCTGGATTTTAGATATGTCTTCAAGGGAAGAACCTCCATATTTTTGAATTACAATATCCATAATTTTCACCTACTTTTATTATATTTATATAAAACAAAAAGCAGTCATGAGCAAAAGGTCATGACTGCTTAAATTCAAATGAAATCCAAATAAGATATCATTAATAAACAGATAAATCAATCTTTTGCCCAGCATAATACAGCTCTCAATTGGAAGACTGGGCAGTCAACCAACGGCAGTACTACACCTATTGGATGTAGTCCCAACAGATATCTTTAGGGGAAGATATCTGTTTCGGCAAAAGCACCTTTCATATAAACTTATAGTTCCCTAAGCAGAAGTTTATACTACTGATTACAAATGCATCCTCTATATTACACTTCGATTCTAATATTTATTTTAACAGATTGTAACATATAAAACTCATTGTGTCAAAGATATTTAATAAATTTTTTTATTTCATTTTTTTGAAATTTTACCTACAATAATTTTACTCTAAGCAATAAAAAAACATATAAATTGAAATCTTGGAAATATAAGTGGACAGATTATTGTTTTAATTATAGATAAAATGGTATACTATTTAGAGTAATTATATCTAAGGAGTGGATATCAATGGATCGTAAGAAAATAGTACCATCTATTTTTGAAGCAAATATTTTTTACCTTATAATAGCCCTATTATTATTGACATTGGGAGCAATGGCCCAACAAAGAGAATTTTATACTGGTATATTAATAACAGAGTATATTATTATACTTCTTCCCACTGTACTATATTTAAAGATAAAAGGTTATTCATTAAAAAAGGTATTGAGATTAAATAAATTGAATTTGAAGCAAATAATATTAATTCCTTTATTAGTGATATTTTCTTATCCAATAGGGGCATTTTTAAATATTTTAATGGCAATTATACTTAGTAGATTTGGGCAAATATTGCCCCCACCTTTACCTGTGCCTAGTACAAATATAGAAGTATTATTGGGAGTGTTTGTGGTTGCCATTACACCAGGCATATGTGAAGAAGTAATGTTTAGGGGATTAATAATGAGGTCATATGAAAGGAAAGGAACTATAAAAGCCATTTTGATCTCTGGATTTTTATTTGGTATATTTCATTTCAATATACAAAATTTGATGGGGCCAATGTTTTTGGGAATATTATTTGGGTTTATTGTCCATAAAACGAATTCTCTATATGCAGTTATAATTGCCCATCTATCTAATAATTTGTTTGCATGGATATTAAGTTATTTATTTGGAAGCTCTCAAATACAACAAGAGGCAAACAGTGAGGCAGCAAATATGATACCTTATACTTTACAGTTAATGATAGGGGCGTCTTTTTTCTTATTTATAGCTATTATAGCAGGGATGATTGCAAGATATATTTATAAGAAACTACCTGCAGGACAACAGGATTATTTTGGTGAAGAAATTAGACATTTAACAGAAGAGGGAAACACTGTGTTCAATATAATACCTATAGTTGTAGTAATGGGTATATTTATATATAAGGTAGTTGAATATATAAGATATATTTCTTCAATTAGTTGATAAATTATTTTAACAATAATTTTATAAAACATATATTTTAAATACATACAAAAAATATCAAAAGGACCATCCTGGGGGAAGGAGGTCCTTTTAATATTTAAATTATAAAATTTAAAGGGGGAGTGGGAAAGTAGCATTTTTCCGACAGAAAATAGTTTAACATTTTAGGTATTAAAAATCAAGGATTAATTTCAAAAAAAACATTATAGAATTGTAACAATTTAAAGGTTTCTTCTTACTTTTATTAAGAAAATGTTTTCCTAACTTTGAAAAGTTTATTTTTTACTTTTAAAATATGTCAATGGGCTCATATATAGGGATTATAGAATAATTATTTCTATTAAGAAACATAATAGATAAAAAGATAATTATGAGGAGGAGTATATATGCCTAAAAAAGATGTAGGTTCAATGAAGTATGAAATAGCTAAAGAATTAGGATTGATGGATAAAATAAAAGAGGTGGGGTGGGGAGGATTAACGGCTAAGGAAACAGGAAAGATAGGTGGAAAGATAACTGTTAAGAAGAGAGAGGCACGTAAAAAAAAGAAAGATTGTTAAATTATTATATTATAGATAAAATTATATAGGGATATTGATTGGCTTTTTAAAAAAATTGATATGATATAATAATCATATAATACTATAATTGGGGGATGATTTTGTGGATAGGATAAAAATACTTAGAGAATTTGTAAATAGTAGTGATAATATAGTGTTTTTAGGAGGTGCAGGTGTTTCCACAGAGAGCAATATACCAGACTTTAGATCTAGTAATGGAATATATAGTACTGAGAGCAAATACGGATATTCTCCAGAGGTTATGCTTAGTCATAGCTTTTTTGTAAATCACACAGAAGAATTCTTTGATTTTTATAGAAACACAATGATATATAAAGATGCTAAACCCAATCTTGCCCATACTGCCCTTGCAGAATTGGAAGATATGGGAAAACTTAAAGCAATAGTAACTCAAAATATAGATGGATTACATCAATTGGCGGGATCTAAAAATGTGATAGAACTTCATGGCTCTGTATATAGAAACTATTGTCAAGACTGTAGAAAATTTTTTGACTTAGATTATGTATTAAATAGTAAAAGTATGATACCAAAATGTGATCAATGTGGAGGAATAGTAAAGCCTGATGTAGTACTATATGAGGAGCCACTTAAAAGTGATGATATAACGATGGCAATGGAGGCTATAACTAACTGTGATATGTTAATCGTTGGAGGAACTTCATTGGTAGTATATCCTGCAGCTAATCTTGTAAGATATTATGAAGGAGATAAACTGGTACTTATTAATAAAGACAGTACTAATTATGATAGATATGCTAAATTAGTTATAAACGATAGCATAGGAAAGACATTGAATAATATTTTTTAGGGGGTAACTATGCTTCAATATAAAGAATTTGCTTCAATATATGACAAACTTATGTGGGATATTGATTATCAACAGTGGTATAAATATATCACAAGGATATTAAAAAAATATGATATTAAAGAAAAAAGATTATTGGAAATGGCCTGTGGCACCGGTAGTATGACTAAATTTTTTTCTGAAGATATGTATGATATAACATGTTTTGATATCTCAGAAGAGATGTTAGTAGTGGCCTATGAAAAACTAAGGAAATGTAAAAATGTACAGATATTGAATCAAGATATGAGAAATTTTTCTTTGAATAAGAAATTTGACATAGTGTTGAGTTTATGTGACAGCATAAACTATATAACAGAAAAAGAGGATTTAATGAATGTATTTAATAATGTATATAAACATTTAGATGAAGATGGGATATTTATTTTTGATATAAATTCATACTTTAAGATAAGTAATATAATAGGAAATAATACTTTTATAAATGATGAAGAAGATGTTTTTTATACTTGGCAAAGCTTTTTTGATAAAGGAGATAGCTTGGGATATTATGATTTAACATTTTTTATTTATAATGGAAGTCTATATGAACGAATAGATGAAGAACATATTCAAAGGGCCTATACAACAGAAGAAATAATGGAACTATTGGACAAATCAGGGTTCAAAAAAATAGACGTGTATCAGGGCTTTTCTTTTGAAGATATAAGAGAAAAAACAGAAAGAATAAATTTTGTGGCAAGAAAATGAATTTTTTTTTAAGTTAGTGGGAATATTAATTGACAGGTGAAAATAAGTGTGATACACTAATCAAAGAGTAGGTGATACATAGATAGTAACATCTGCAAATTTATTGAAGTACAGGAGGAATGTTTTAAATGGAAAAAGGAACAGTTAAATGGTTTAATGCATCTAAAGGATATGGCTTTATAACAAGAGAAAATGGTGATGATGTATTCGTACATTATTCAGCTATCCAAACAGATGGATTCAAAACATTAGATGAAGGACAAGAAGTTGAATTTGAAATAGTTGAAGGAGACA
The DNA here is from genome assembly GCF_000620125.1 of Clostridiisalibacter paucivorans DSM 22131. Taxonomy (NCBI): domain Bacteria; kingdom Bacillati; phylum Bacillota; class Tissierellia; order Tissierellales; family Thermohalobacteraceae; genus Clostridiisalibacter; species Clostridiisalibacter paucivorans. The sequence goes on from NZ_KK211077.1 coordinate 37,890, forward strand.
AAGGTCCTCAAGCAACTAATGTTGTAAAACTATAATAACAACAATCTAATATAGATTTTATATAGTTTTATAAAAAGCAATTAAGGCCCCATATTTTATGGGGCTTTAAATAATTTTTGACTAAATATATAATAATATAGATAGAAAGTTAGTAGTAATTAGTTAATATTGATTAAGGACAGTAATGGACTGTCCTTAATTACTAATAATTGATTTAAAAGGGAGGTAGAAGAATAGTGAATGATTATATAATCAGAGCAGTGGATAAAGATAGAAAGCTAAGGGCTTTTATTGCTACTACTACTCATATGGCAAATGAAGCCCATAAAATTCACAAAACACTTCCCATTGCTACTGCTGCTTTAGGTAGAACTTTAACAGCAGCATCTATAATGGGAATTATGTTAAAGGGAGAAAAAGATAAAATAACATTAAATTTTAAAGGATCTGGAAAAATAAAATCTATATTGGCAGTAGCCAATAGTTATGGCAAGGTCAAAGGATATATATCTGATCCTTTTGTAGAGCTACCATTGAGAGAAGATGGAAAGCTAGACGTAGGTGGGGCAGTGGGAAGCGATGGTAGATTGGTTGTGATAAAGGATTTGGGATTAAAGGAACCCTATGTAGGACAGTCAAAACTAGTGAATGGAGAGATAGCCCAAGATCTAACCCATTATTTTGCTTATTCAGAGCAACAACCTTCTTCTGTAGCGTTGGGTGTATTAGTGGATAGAGATTTATCTGTAAAGGCCTCAGGAGGATTTATTATACAAGTATTACCAGGGATTACTGAGGAAGAAATAAATAAATTGGAAAATAACCTAATGAAAATAGGTTCAATATCTTCACTAATAGATGAAGGAAATTCACCAGAGGATATATTGAATAAAATATTGGGAGATTTCCATATGGACATACTTGACAAAGTGCCAGTGGAATTTTCATGTGATTGTAGTATAGAGAGGATAAAAAAAGCTTTATCTACAGTTGGAAAAGAGGAATTACAAGATATGATAGATAAAGACAAAGGTGCAGAGTTATTATGTCATTTTTGTAATACTAAATATAATTTTACAGATAAAGAATTAGAGGAGATTAAGGAATCTTTAGAGTAAAATTGCATATAATGTATTGTTTGACATTTAGTGAATGTTAAAATTATTTCTTAATATTTCTAAAATTTTGCATGTAAAGTTTTTGTTAAAATATTGTTGACTTTAAAATGAAAATATTGTATACTAGACAATGTCATGAGGGTAAGATGTGGCATTGGCCCAGATAGCTCAGTCGGTAGAGCAGGGGACTGAAAATCCCCGTGTCGGTGGTTCGATTCCGCCTCTGGGCACCAAGTGCGGAAGTGGCTCAGTGGTAGAGCATCGCCTTGCCAAGGCGAGGGTCGCGGGTTCGAATCCCGTCTTCCGCTCCAGTAATTATTATTATATAATTAGTAATCTATAGTAATTAGTTCATATCTAACCAAGAACTAAGAACCAAGAACTAAGAGCCAAGAACTAAGAACCAAGAACTAATAAGGCCAAGTGGTAAGGCATAAGCAGAGAACCCAAATCTTCATTGTGATTTGGTGTGAATCGCTTAGTCGGAGTAGCAAATAAAAGCACTTGGGAAT